>NZ_JBOKYU010000012.1:0-54633 GCF_051972735.1 Laedolimicola sp.
GTCTCGACCTTGGCAAGGTCGCGCGTTACCAACTACGCCACTATCGCATTTGTATTTGCTTCTTACTGAAGCAGCAACAAAACATATTATACGGGATGTTTTCCTATTTGTCAACCTTATTTTTCATATTTTTTCATATTTTGAAAACTATTCTGTTTTTCTACACATCTCAAACAGTTTTAAATTTCTTTTGCCGCGGCCTCCTGCTGTGCCCGGCGCTCCCGCATGGAGAACACACAGCCGCAGTAATCCTGCCGGTAGAGGCCGTATTCCCTGGACAGCTCTGTGGAGCGCTTGTAACCGTTCCGTTTTTTGAAATCGCTGTAGAGATAGTCCACGCCATAGTCCTTCGCCAGCTGACCGCCGATCTCATTGAGCTTCTCCGCGTTCTTTAAGGGGCTGATGGACAGGGTCGTGGTAAAGTAATCGTATTTTCCGGCGCGGGCCATCTCCGCAGTCTCCGTAAGACGCAGACGATAACACTTAAAGCAGCGCTCCCCTCCCTCGGGAACCTGCTCCAGTCCCCGGGCCATCTCATAGAAGCGCTCCGGCTCGTAAGGCCCGTCCAGGAAGGAGATGGGATGCTCTGCGGGAAGCTGGGCAATCAGGCGCTTCTGCTCCTCCACACGCTTTCCGAATTCCTCCGGCGGATAGATGTTCGGATTGTAATAAAAGACGGTGATTTCAAAATACCGGGACAGATATTCCAGCACGTAGCTGCTGCAGGGCGCGCAGCAGCTGTGGAGCAGAAGACGGGGCACCCGGCCCTGACGCTGCAATACTTCGATTACTTTATCCAGTTCTTTTTGATAATTTATTTTGTTCATCGTTCCTGCTTCCTTTTACTTCTCGCCCAGATATTCCTCCAGGCAGATTCCCTGCTCCATGATTTCCCTGGCAGCCTCTTTCCCCACATAGCGGTAATGCCAGGGTTCGAAGATGATCCCCGTTTCCCCGGTCTTATCCGTGGGATAGCGCAGGATAAAGCCGTAGCGCCAGCAGTTTTCCCCGAGCCATTTAGCCTCCGGCGTCTCTGCCTGCTTATCGTCCAGAAGCTGATAATCCTTTGCCACAATATCTGCCGCCAGTCCCAGGTTATGCTCGCTGGTCCCGGGGTAGGCCACGACGGTTCCCGCCTGGCGATAGGCATCCTCATAGCTTAAGCCCTCGGCCTGCAGGCGGCTCACCTTATTGTTATAAAGGTCTGTCTGCTTCTCCATGGTCCGATAGGCGGAGCAGATCCAGAAGTCCAGGCCCTCTTTCCGGCCATCGGCCAGCATCTGCTGCAGCTCTCCCACCGCCCGGCTGTCAAAATAGTAATTATTCTCGATTTCAGACACCCGGGGACGATAGCCCTCCGCCATGGGGTGCGTGGCGTTGACCAGGGTCAGCTTCCAGTCCCCGGCGCTTTCTTCCCCGTCCGGGTTATCGATTGTCCCACTATCATGCTCAGCCGTCTGCGTCCTGTCATTTTCGGATTCTTCTGCCGCCGATTCCGCCCCGGCTCTCGCCAGCAGGCCCGTCTCTTTCGCAAATACAAGCTTCCCGCAAAGCAATCCCAGCACAAAGGCCATCAGCCAGATGGCTGCAAGAATCCGATAAAACTGCCTCTGCCGGCGGCGACGGCGGGATTCGGAACGCCCCGGTCTCTCATATACATGCTCACGCTGCATGTTCCTCACCTCTTGAAGCTCAGTATAGGTGAGGAATGTATCCGGCTTGTATCATTTTAAAATTCTTTCAGCATTTCTCCAGCAGCACTTCTATGACGCCGCCGCAGACCATGCCCTCTTCCTCCGCGTCGCAGGCTGTCATACTCACAGAAATCAGCTCCTGCTGCTTTTCCTTATCCTGCATAAGCCACCGGGCTTTTTCCTTCACGCCCGCTTCCACGCAGCCGCCGCCGATGGTTCCGGATACGGTGCCGTCCTCCAGCACCAGCATTTTGGTACCGACACTTCTTGGTGCCGAACCCCGGCGGGCTACGATGGTACACAGCACCTTCGCCCGTGTGTCCGTCCCGTCCCCGAGAAGCTCCAGCTGCTCCTCCGAGAAGCTGCTGTTCTTCTTATCCCCGTTTTTGACGGAAATGATTTCTCCCAGTATCGAGACCGCGATTTCCTCCGGCGTCTCCGCGTGAATGCCCAGTCCAATGGGCGCGTGAAGATCCTCCACCTGTCCTGCCAAAAAGCCCTGCTCCAGCAGCTTTTTTTTCACAAGCGCCGACCGGCCCCTGCTGCCCATCATACCCAGATAGGCATAGCTCTTCCCCAGAATCTTTTCCAGGCAGATGAGATCGTAGCGGTGTCCCCGGGTCATGACGACAAAGAAGGTGTCCTCGTCCCCGGGAACCTCTGCAAGCCCTGCCTCAAAGGTATCGCAGATCACCCTCCGGGCGCCGGCCCGTCTGGCTCCGTCCGCAAAGTACGGGCGGTCCTCCAGAACCGTCACGTCGAAGCCCAGCAGCAAAGCCATACGAAGCAGCGCCACGCCCACATGGCCCGCGCCGCAGATCACCAGCTTCTTCGCTTCTCCCAGACAGTCGCAGAATACCGTCTCCCCTGCCAGCTCCTGCTGTCCTTCGGCCCGGATTGCCCCGGCCTCCTCCCGGTGTTCTGTGAAAAATCCCTGTCCGGTTCTCTCCCAGAGAAGCCCGTCTCCGGCAAAAAAGGCTTTTTCCCCCGCATGGGGTCCCTTTAAGACGGTCAGAATCCGTTTCTCCTTTTTATCCTGATATTCCTGTAAGATGGTATATAAATGACGCAAGTTTTCCACAATCCTTCTTTCTTTACGCGCGGATATCCACATCTGCGAGTTCCTTTTCCCCACATTCCACCAGGCGCACCCTTTCCGGATACCGCTTTATCACCTGACGGCCTCCGGTATCGCCGGTCAGCTCCAGAAGCTCCGGGAAATAGCTTTTGTCCCAGAGAACCGGATTGCCCCGCTGCTCCCCGTGTCCGGCGCAGACGATAGCCCCGGGATAAGAAAAGCCCTCCTCCAGAAGTCTTTCCATGGTCGCCGGTTCCAGATAGGGCTGGTCGCAGACCATACACAATACGCCCCGCAGATCCGGATTCTGCCGAAGACATTCCGTAAGTCCAAGCTGCAGGGAATGGCTGATCCCCCGCTCCGGCTCCTGATTTATCACAACCCTTACGCCGCGCTTCCCGGCTGCCTTGGCAATTTCCGGAAACCGGGTCACGATTACACGGGTGCAGTCCGAAAAAGCGCCCAGCTTATCCAAAGTTACTTCGTACAAGGGACGCCCGTCCACCTGCTCCTCCAGAAGCTTATTTCCGCCGTACCGGCTGGACAGCCCCGCTGCCAGCGCCACGATACCGTACTGCCGCCCTACCAGCGTCCGGACGGCCTCCGCGCAGCCCCGTCCTATCTTATGGGATTTATCGGAAATGAGATGAACCAGGCTTTCGTCCTTTCTCGGATCCACGTCCCCGATTTTCATACCCTTCTTTACCGGCACGCCTGCCTGCAGCATGCCCCGGATAACGCCATCAATCTGCGCGTACACCGGTTTGCCGCCTGTATAGGCCAGGACGCTACCCTTCTCTACGATGTCTCCGATGGCCGCCACCGGCTCCATCCGGCCGTCCCCGGAAGCCTTAATCAGGCGCTCCATGGCGTAGCCGCCCACCATGCCCGGTACGCCCGTATTGGGAATGGCGCTGCCCCGGTAAATGGGGCGGCCCAGGGCTTCTCCGCGCATGGTTTCAATGACTGCGTGGCAGTCTGTCCCTGCCCGGAAGCCGGGCCCCAGAGCCAGCACCAGCGGCGCGTCCGTAAGCATTGTTCCGATATTTTTCTTCGCCATGATGGCGTCGATAACTACCTCCGGCTGCCAGATCTTTCGCACCCGGGCTTCCGGATCCACCAGTACGCTGATGACGCCCTGTTCTGAGAGGGCTATGGCTTCCTCCGCCGATCCGGCCAGCACGCCGGTCACGCCCTCTACCTCCGCCCGTCCCTCGTAGACCGCCCGGGAATAGGCCACCTGGCGGCGTACCGTCAGCGGTACGGCGATTTCTGTCATGATAATCCGGTGCCCCTCCCGGAAAAGCTCCCAGGCCACGCCGGTGGCCAGATCCCCGGCTCCCCTAATCAATATCTTCACTTTGCTTCTCCTGTTATCTGCGGATTCCAGGGCGGCATTAAGTGAGAGGCTGTGAGAATCACACACTCTCCCCATTCCGCACTTCCTGATTTCTCTCTCATTTCTCTATCTGAAAACTGTTTTTTCGCTAAACTTATTTCAACTTCTCCCGTTGGATTTCTCATAAAGGTTTCTTTGAAATATTTTGCGTTTATCAGTTTCTTTTCCAATGTTCGTATTTGCCGGGCGGCCTCCCATGCTGCTGCCTCGCGCTCCGGCGTATCCGCCTTATTGAACAGCACCGCATAGCACATGCCAGGCTGCACACCCTTTCGGCCCCCCTGTGGACTGATTGCCAGTTTTGCCAGATCCGCGGCGGTCAGCCGGGCGGTCTCCTGCTTTTCCAGAATGGCGCAGACCTGCTCCACACGACAGCAGACCTCTTTGATAGGCTGCCCCACAGCGTCCAGTCCATACACGCAGAGCACAAGCCCCGTCTCCGGCAAAATCACCGGTTCGCCCTCCCTGGGCGCTTTGACCGGCTTTTCTCTGGCTCCGTCTGCCTCCAGCAAAAGCCAGATCCCCTCCGACAGAAGCTCCCGGTAAAACCGATCCGGCAGCGCTTTACATTTCCAGTCGGAAACAGGCTCTCCCATCCAGAGAGTGCCTGTCTTCTTTAACATCTCCCGGGCCGCCTGCAGATCCGGACGGTCCAGAAATCCTGTATTCTTTTCATATCGGATATGGGTGGTGGTACCTGCGGCTGCCTGGATTCCCAGTTTTTTACATTCCATCTGTAAGCGGCGCAGACAGGTGGTTTTTCCGCCTGCGCCCACGATGGAAATGACCCGGTTCTTTTCCGGCTTCTTTTCCGGTTTCCCACCAAAAGCAACGCTGCTTTCGACCGGACCCAGGGAAGCCAGCAGCGACTCCCGCTCCACCCATTTCCCGTCTATCCATTCTTTTAACATGTCTTATCCGAATCAGTCTGTCCCCAGCGCAATCTTCTCGCTGGTAATCGGCAGGTTCCGGTGCCATACGCCCGTCGCGTTATAGATGGCATGGGCCAGGGCCGGAGCCGGGGTATTGATCACGATCTCACCGATGGATTTTACGCCGAAGGGGCCGGTGGGCTCGAAGCTCGGCTTAAATTCCACCCGGAAATGTCCCATATCCTGGCGGGTCGGGATCTTGTACTGCATCAGGGAACTATTGATAAGCTTACCCTTCTCCGTGTACTGAATATTCTCGTAGAGAGTCATTCCGATTCCCTGACCTAAGCCTCCCTCCACCTGGACCGTCGCCAGGTTCGGGTTCACAACCGTACCGCAGTCTACCACCGCCGCATAGTCCAGGATCTCCACATGGCCCGTCTCCTTATCCAGCTCGATTTCCACCGCGCCTGCCATATAGGGAGGCGGCGATACCGGGGAGCTATGGCTTTCTGTCACCTGTAACGCGATTTCGTTGCAGACCTGGGCCTTGTAGCCGATCTCCTCGCTGGTAACGGATTTTCCGGTTTTCACATCGGTGGCTTTTCTGCCGTCGAACTCCACGTCCTCCGGGTCGCATTCCAGCATGCCTGCCGCTACCTGGCAGATCCGTTTTTCCAGCTCTGTGGCTGCCTTGACCACGGCCTGCCCCGTAATATAGGTGGTACTGGAGGCGTAGGATCCGGAATCATAGGGGGAGCTGTCTGTGTCCGCGCCGGAAACGAAGATCTCGTCGGTGGTCACATGCAGACATTCCGCCGCCATCTGGGCCAGAATGGTATCGCAGCCGGTTCCCATATCCGCCGCCGCGATGGCCAGCTTATAGGTACCGTCCTCGTTGAGCATGATCGTCGCGGATCCCACGTCCACATTGGAGATACAGGAGCCCTGCATGGCCATACCCACGCCTACAGCGCGTACCTTGCCATTTCCCATATCCCGGGCAGGGTATTTTTCCTTCCAGCCAATCATTTCGCAGGCCCGGACCAGACACTCGTCCAGACGGCAGCTCTCTGCCACCTCGCCGAAATAAGCCGGCATAAGCATCTTTTCCCGTACCACATTTTTCAGTCGCAGCTCCACCGGATCCATGTGAAGAACCGTCGCCAGCTCATTTACGATGGATTCCAGGGCAAAGATTCCCTGGGTGGCTCCATAACCCCGGTACGCGCCTGTGGCAAGCTGATTCGTGTAGACTACGTCAAATACATGACGGAAGGCCTCCAGGTTGGCTGTATACAGGGGAATCGCCTTGTGTCCCGTCAGTCCCGCCGTAGTGGGGCCGTGGTCGCCGTAAGCGCCTGTATTGGACAGGTTGTAGAGGTCGATGGCACGGATCGTTCCGTCCCGGTCTGCGCCGATGCTGACCCGGACGTCCATCTCATGACGGGGAGAGCCGGCAATCTGGCTTTCTTTTCTGGTATAGATGAGCTTGGACGGCTTCTTTGTCATCCAGGTAACAAAGGCCGGATAAATCTCCGTCACCACCGTCTGCTTGGCGCCGAAGCCGCCGCCTATCCGGGGCTTCATGGCCCGCACCTTTGCCCTGGGAATCCCGAGGGCCGTGGATACAATTCGTCTTACATGGAATACGATCTGGGTCGAGCTTACGACCACCAGTCTTCCGTAGGTATCGATATAGCAATAGGTCCGGAAGGTCTCCATCATGGCCTGGTTGACCGCCGGGACATGGTAGGTGCGGGTGAGCTTTACCTCACAGTCCTCAAGGACCGCCTCCACATCTCCGTCGCCGTCCTCCATATGGGCACAGAGATTCCGCCTGTTGTCCGCTCCCACCGGGAACCGGGATTCCCAGTTATCCTCCGGATGCACCAGGATTTCATTATCGATGGCCTCATGATAATCCAGCAGCGCCGGAAGCACCTGGTATTTCACCCGGATCACCCGCAGGGCCTTATCCACACATTCTTCATTCTCGCCTGCTACAATCGCTACCGGATCGCCCACAAAGCGCACATGCTGATCGAGAATCAGATGGTCGTAGGGGCTCCACTCCGGATAGGTCTGTCCCGCTGTGGCAAACCGGTTCTTCGGCACGTCCTTCCAGGTATACACTGCCTCGATACCCGGAATCTTCAAGGCCGCCGCGTAGTTTACGTCCTCCACGATGGCATTGGCGTGGGGGCTGCGAAGAAGCTTTACCACCAGACATTCCTTCGGGGCGAGGTCATCTACATAGACCGGCTGTCCGGTCACCAGCGCTATGGCGTCCTTCTTGCGTTCCCGTTTTCCTACTTCCCGCATGCGGCACCTCCGTTCTTCTTATACTCGATAAAGGCGTGCATTCCCCGCAGCTGTCCCTCATAGCCAGAGCAGCGGCACAGGTTGCCTGCCAGATACTGCTTGATTTCCTCGTCGGTGGGCTCCGGGTTCTCCCGGAACAGGGCGATGGCGTTCATAATCATGCCCGGATTGCAGAAGCCGCACTGCTCCGCGCCCTGATCGGCGATAAAGGAGCCGAATTCCTCTGCTTCCTTCTGCAGTCCCTCCAGGGTCTCCACCCGGCGTCCCTCTGTCCGCGCCGCAAGCATGGCGCAGGAAAGCACCGGGGTACCGTCCAGAAATACGGTACAGAGTCCGCAGTTGGTCGTCTCACAGCCGCATTTTACACTGTGGCAGCCATGCTTCCGGACAAAATCAAAGAGTGTCATATCCGCGGCAATCTCATCTGTTATCTTTTTTCCGTTTAAGATCATCGTTACGATCATGTCAGCCTCACTCCTTTCCCTGAATCTCTGCGAAGGCACGTCCAAGCAGCACGCCTGCCAGATGACGGCGGAAGGCGTCGGAGGCGCGCATATTGCTCTGGAAGGGGGTTTCATCTGCCAGACGCTCTGCTGTCTCCTTGTCCATGCGCTCGATCTCATACAGCTTCGCGATACCCGGTCTTGCGCCAATCACGGCCTTCTTTACGCCGCCGCAGTCGGATACGGCCACGGTCAGCACCGGAAAATCGGTTCGTGTGTTCCGGTGGGACAGATACGCAAAATGACCCGGACATTTCTTTACGATGACCCGCACCAGAATGTCATTGTCACGCTTCATTTTTACAAATTCTGACATTGGCACAATGCCGCCCTTATAGAGCTCCACGTAGGAATCCAGGGCCAGAAACGCCGTCATCACATCGGAGAAGCCGAAGCGTCCGAAGATACTGCCGCCTACCGTAGCCAGGTTCCGGAACTGGGTGCCCACGATATCGCAGATCGCGTCATGCAGCAGTCCCTCGCACAGGGCGTTCAGTCCCTCATGCAGCTCGATCTGACGCAAGGTCACCATACAGCCGATGGAAAATGCTTCCTCCGTCTCCTCGATCTCGTCAAGCCCCAGACCTGACAGATCGATGGCCTTCTGCACGTTCCGGTTGCCCAGGCGGAGCCACAGCATACCGCCCAGGATCTTGTTGGTGCGCTTCTGGTTCAGCTCCCAGGCCTCCTCCAGACTTTCCACCTTTACCAATTCTCTTATTTTTATCATGCTATTCCTCCTTTGGGAGAACAATATTCAGGATAATCGCTACCAGGGCAGCCGGTACGATACCGGATCCGCCGAAGATGAGCTGTACGCTCTGGGGCAGTCCCGCCAGCACGCCACTGTTGGCGCCCAGACCATAGCCCAGACCCAGCGCCACAGATACAATCGTCGTGTTGCGAACGGTCATTTTCTCCTTGGTAATCAGGCCGATACCGCTGACTACGATGGAGGAAAACATCATGACTGCCGCGCCGCCCAGAACACTCTGGGGCATAATGGAAATCAGTGCGGACAGCTTGGGGAACAGGCCGCAGAGAATCAGGAACACGGCTCCGGTCGCCAGGGCAAACCGGTTTACCACCTTGGTCATGGTGACCAGACCTACGTTCTGGCTGAAGGAGGTGTTCGGAAGCACGCCGAACAGGGAAGCCAGGGAGGAGCCCACGCCGTCGCAGACTACGCCGCCGGACAGCTCGGAATCGGTCGCCTCCCGATCCATACCGCCCTCAATGACGCCGGAGATATCTCCTACGGTCTCCACCGCGGTTACCACGAACATAATCAGCACCGGAACAATGGCTCTGGGGTCGAAGACCAGCTTCACCGGCATCAGGGCCGGAACCGCGAACCATTTTGCCTGGGCCACCTTATCCCAGTTCAAAACCCAGGCCTTGGTATACTCCACGCCCTCCGCGGTTACTCCGGTGGTGGGCAGAACCAGTGCCATGATCGCCGCCACAATATAGCCTACAATAATTCCAATCAGAATCGAAGAAACACTGGTCATTCCCTTTGTGCCATGCTTCAGCGCAATGATGACCACCAGCACCAGAGTTCCCAGGAGCAGGTTTTCCATGGAGCCGTAATCCTTCGCGGAGCTTCCGCCGCCGAAGGATCCCACGCCTACGGAAATCAGGGACAGACCGATGGAAAGTACCACGGTACCGGTCACAACTGCCGGAAAGAAGCGGCGCAGAGGCTTCAGCATAAAGCCGAGAACCGTCTCAAAAAGGCCGCCAATCAGGGAAGCTCCCAGAATCGCGCCGTACGCCAGGATACCGCCGCCCATGACGCCTGCCACGCTGTTGAATACGCCGATAAAGCCGGAGCTGGTACCCATGATAATCGGTACCTTTCCGCCCACCGGACCGATGGCGTACAGCTGAATCAGGGTTACAATTCCCGCCACCAGCATGGCGTTCTGCAGAAGCGCTACCTGCACCTCCGCAAATTCCGTACCGGAGCCGATTCCGCAGGCTCCTGTGATAATCAGAATCGGGGTCAGATTTCCCACGAACATGGCCAGCACGTGCTGGAGTCCCAGGGGAAATGCTTTTCGAAAAGGCATTTTGCCATAAAAATCATAGGCTGCTTTCTTGTTTTCTACTTCATTCATACATGTTTCTCCTCATTTGCGATAGATAAATTCTTACATATTTTTCATAGTTCCAGGGTATACATACCCTCCCACCGGATAGCCGCCCAAAGCATTGCCTGCTGCAGCAGCTCCTTCTCTGTGGGCTTCGCCTTCCAGGCCATACCGCAGCCTGCGGTAATCTCCCGGGGAATGGGAATCAGTCTGCCGGGAAGCCCCTCCTTTTCACAATGCCGTTCCATTTTCATGGCCTCGGTGGTGGTTCCAAAGGAGATCACCAGCGCTTCTGTTTTTTTCCGCATTGCCTTACTCCTCCGCCAGCTCCCGGACGGCTGCCGCCGCCTCGTCTGCCTCTGCCTCTGTATTGAAATAGGAAAAGCTGAACCGGACCGCCCCCTGCTCCCGGGTTCCCAGCGCCTCATGCAGAAGCGGCGCGCAGTGGGCTCCTCCCCGGACGGCGATCCCGTAATCCTCATAGAGCCAGTCCGCCACCCGTGCAGAATCGTAATCCCGGATATTCAGGGACTGGATTCCCGTCCGACGGTCCAGATCCGGATTTCCGTAGAGGGTTACGCCCTCCACCTCCTTCACGCCGTCCACAAACCGCCGAAGAAGCGCCTGCTCCCGGGCGCGAATCTGCTCCACGCCGGTCTCCAGAAGCCAACGGGCCGCCGCGCCCAGGCCCGCGATTCCATGGCCGTTCAGGGTGCCCGCCTCCAGCGCCGCCGGCATCTCCGACGGATGCTCCCGGTCGAAGCTGTGAATTCCGCTTCCGCCCACCTTCAGGGGCCGGATCGAAAGGCCGGGACGGACGCAGACGCCTCCGGTTCCCTGGGGGCCGTAAAGTCCCTTGTGGCCGGTGAAGCACAGGACGTCGATCCCCATATGTTCCATATCCATGGGGACTGCGCCCGCCGTCTGCGCAGCGTCTACGATAAGCAAAAGACTGTGCTTTTTTGCGAAGGCTGCCGCACGTTCCAGATCGGTGATATTGCCCGTCAGGTTGGAGGCGTGGGTGATGATCAGGGCTTTTGTGTTCGGACGGAGCAGGGATTCCAACTCATCGTAAGCCAGGATGCCTGCCTGCCGCTCTTCCCCGGCTTCCGCCTTTACAGGAAGCACCGACAGCTCCACGCCCTGCAGCCGGTACAGGGGTCGCAGCACGGAATTGTGCTCGCAGACGGTGGTAATCACATGATCCCCCGGCCCGAACAGGCTGCCAAGCACCAGATTCAGGCTCTCGGTGGCATTGGCCGTAAAGACCACCTGCTCCGGAGCCGCCGCGCCCAGAAGCTCTGCCAGGCTTTCTCTGGCCCGGTAGATGGTCCGTCCCGCGTAAAGGGACGCGTCATGGACGCCCCTTCCGGAATTTCCCATGGAAGCCATGGCTTCCAGAAGGGCCTCCTTTACGCACTCGGGCTTTCTAAGGGTGGTCGCTCCGTTATCCAGATAAATCATGGCTTAACGATTTTCGCCGCGCCCGCCATGGTCTCAGCGATGACGTACATATTGGTGACCTCGCCCACCTTTAAGCGGTCTGTCAGCCCGTAGTGGTTCAGGCAGGTGCCGCAGGTGAGAATCTGTACGCCCTGGGCCTCCAGGGACTTCAAATCCTCCAGGGACGCGGACCCCTCGCAGGTGAGGGCGGCACCTCCATTGTAAAAGAGCAGGGTCTTTGGCAGGATATCCAGCTGTGTCAGCGCATAGATGTACCCCTTCATCAGAAGCCGTCCAAGCTCCGGATCTCCCTCGCCCATGGTGGCGGAGGCTATCACGACCACCGTATTCTCCCTGGCGTCGGGAATACAGGCTTCCGGCTCCGCTTTCGTCGGCAAAGTCTGCGTATCTGCTGCGTTTTCGCCAATCTCCATGGTTACCTGATACTGTCTGTCCGAAAGCTTTTTGGAGCTGACCCTGTAGCCCTTCTGATTGGCCATCTTGGTCAGGTTCTGGACTGCAATCTCATTGTCTACCAGCGTCTCCACCACGCCGCTTCCGCCCAGCTCTTTAATGGCGTTTTTGGTCTTCACTACGGGAATCGGGCAGGCGTCGCCCAGTGCGTTTACCTGAATCATGTTTCTTTCCCTCCTCTTCCTTTCTCATTTTTATGAAAATTTCTTTCTGTAAAAATAACTTCCTTCTTTCTACTAAATAATTACCTATGAGTCTCCTTCGACTACCAGAATCTCCGGCTCCGTGCGCTTCACAATCTCGCCCACGATCTCCGCCGGAAGTCCCGCCGCGCGAAGCTCATTTCTCAGATCCTCTGCCTCGTCCGCGCCTACCGCCATCAGCAGTCCGCCGGAGGTCTGCGGATCAAAGAGCAGCTCCTCCATAGCAAAGGAAACTTTTTCAAATTTTACATATTTCTCCATATAATTCCGATTCTTCTGTCCGGCCGCCGTCAGCAGAAATTCCTCTGCATGATGCAGCGCTTCCTCGATGCGCGGCACCTTCTCCGCCTGTATCCGACAGGACAGCTTTCCGTCCATCATCTCATGGAGATGACCCAGGAAGCCAAAGCCCGTCACATCGGTACAAGCGTGAATCTCGTAGTTTCTTCCTATCTCAGAGGCTGTTTTATTCAGCGTAGTCATGGACGCAATCGCCTCCGCCATGGCCTCTTCGGAAGCCTCGCCCACCCGGTTCGCCGTGCAGACGATACCGACGCCCAGCTTTTTGGTAAAAATCAGTCTGTCTCCGGGCCGTCCGCCGTTATTGGACCAGATGTGATCCGGGTGTACCAGTCCCATGACCGACAGGCCGTACTTGACATCGGCGTCGTGGATAGAATGGCCTCCCGCCAGGATACCTCCCGCCTCCAGCACCTTTTCCGAGCCGCCCCGCATGATTTCTCCCAGGATATTCAGATCCGCAGACTCGGGAAAGCAGACGATATTGAGCGCGGTTTTCACGTCGCCGCCCATGGCATAGATATCGCTTAAGGCATTGGCCGCCGCTATTTTTCCAAAGGTATAGGGATCCTCCACCATGGGCGGAAAGAAGTCCAGGGTCTGAACCACCGCTGTGTCGTCGCTGATGCGGTAAACCGCCGCGTCGTCCTTACTGTCGTAGCCCACCAGAAGATCCGGATTCTCCGGCCCCCTGGGCAGCTTTTCCAGGACATGGCTTAAAACGCCGGCTCCCAGTTTTGCTGTACAGCCGCCGCCCTTACAGAATACGATTTTTTCACTCATAGTTTTTCTTCTAATCCAATCTTTATTCCACTTCACTCTGATCGCGGAATTTCACATTTCCAGTCGCCGCGTCCATGCTCTCTACGATGGCCAGGGACTCCAGCTGATAGCCAAGGTTCCGGATCATCCGTCCGCCGGACTGGAAGCCCTTCTCTACGGCGATTCCGATACCTTCCACGGTGCCGCCTGCCTGTGCCACGATGGAAATCAGGCCTTGGAGCGCGCAGCCATTTGCCAGGAAATCGTCGATAATCAGTACGTGATCCTCCGGCCCTAAGAAACGCTTGGATACGATGACCTGATTTTTGTTCTTGTGGGTGAAGGACTCTACCTCTGCCACGTAGACGTCTCCGTCAATGTTGATGCTCTGGCTCTTTTTGGCAAATACCACCGGCACGTCGAAATAGCTGGCTACCACACAGGCGATGCCGATACCGGAGGCTTCAATGGTCATGATTTTATTGATATTCTTGTCCGCAAAGCGCTTTTTGAACTCCTCGCCCATCTGCTTGAACAGGTTGATGTCCATCTGATGATTCAGAAAGCTGTCTACTTTCAGGACGTTGCCTTCTTTTACGATGCCGTCTTTTAAAATTCTTTCTTCCAGGAAATTCATGGTTTTTCTCCTTTTTGTCGTTTCTTTCTACTAATGTTATCTTTAAAAATAGCATAGATATCGACATTTTTCAAGGAAGTTTGCGCTATAGGGCAAAATAAATGGAAAGACTCAGGGAACCGAGGCGGAGATAGTAATTGACTTCTCCCTTGTCGCCCTCGCGGTAAACAATCTGAGCCGTCCGGGAACCGTCCGGATTCATATCACTGATACCCCATTCCTCGCTTACCAGCCTTCTGGCCTCTTCTTCGGTATAGCCCTTCTTTTCATAAAGGTGTACCTGATTGTCGTAGTCCGTCTTATCTCCATCGGAAAGTATGGTATCTGCCAGCTCCCAGCTCTGCGTAACGCGCTCTGTTGTCAGGCCCAGATAGGAGCCGAATTTTTGAGCCCGCTCTGCGATATCCGAATCGGCCACCGCCACGTCTGAATCAGTCGCCGCCACGTCCGAATCGGTCGCCGCCGCGCCGGAACGGATTCCATTTCCATAACCCTCGTTCCACTCCTGAACGCCCAGCTCCAGAAGCTTACCGGTCTCGTCATCCAGAGCGGCTTTCAGGATCCATCTGTCCTCCTCCGTGTCGATTTGGAAATTCAGCATCCAGATAATCATGGATTTTTCCCCGCTGGGGTCGATATAGAAAATCGGATCCGCACTCTGCTCTGCGTCATCTTCTGTCATTTGGGCAGTGCGGAAGGTTTCGTCCAGTACGCCCATTTCGCATAAGGTACCAAGCTCTTCCTCCGCTTTCGCAAGGCTTCCGGGCACATCGTAATTTTTCCCTTTTTCCAATACGGTGGTGCTCGCGTCGGCGCTCAGAAACAGTTCCGTCTTTTCTACCATACTAAGCTCTGTCTGGGACGTAATCCGCACCTCCGGCGCTTCCTCCGTCTCCACCACAGACAGACGCCTGTCGTCCTGCCATTTTCTTAGAAGCAGGGGAACGCCAAAGCCCACTGACGCCGCCAGAAGCAATGCTCCCACGGTCAGAAGCCAACTTTTTCGGGATCTGCAGTTTTTTCTTCTCATGCTTCCTCCTCCCCGGCCTGTTCCGGCAGCCATACCCTTACCAGAGTTCCTTTTCCTTCCTCGCTCTGAAAATCCAATCTGCCCCCATGACGCTTTACGATTTCCGCACAGATGGAGAGTCCTAAGCCTGCTCCGCCCTGCCTGCGGGCGCGGGATTTATCCACCATATAAAAGGCTTCCGTGATCCGGCTAAGCTCTGCCTCCGGCATGCCCTTTCCCTTGTCGCACACATAAAAGGCATAGCCTCCCTGCTCCGGACGCCCCAGCAGCGTCAGCCTCTTTTCCCGACCGCTGCCCTCCATGGCCTTCCGGCCATTGTCCAGAAGATTCATCAGCACCGTTTTCATCAGATCCGGCTCCAGCTCCACCTGCCTGTCCTCTACCGACATCCAAAGACGGATCTCCTGCTTTTCCAGGGCAGGCTCCAGGATCCCCCGGATTTCCTCCGCTAGCCACTCGGTGGACACGCGTCTTTTCACAAGCTCCTGATGACGGAGCACCATCAGATCCAGAAGCTTAAAGGACAGGGCCTCCAGCCGCTTTCCTTCTTTAAATATATAATTGGCCGCGTCCATCCGTTCCTCTTCCGTCATCTCCCGGCTCCGCAGCATATCCGCGTAGCCAATCATCGAGGTCAGGGGCGTCTTCAGCTCATGGGCAAAGCTTCCGATAAAATCCTCCTGCCGTCTGGCCGTATCCTGAAGCTCCGTAAACTGCTGCTCCAGGTGGTCTGCCATCCGGTTGAAATCCCGGGTAAGCCTTCCCACCTCGTCCTCGGATTCCACCCGGGCCCGCACCTCCATGTCGCCGCTGGCGATGCGGCGGGCAGCCCGGGAGAGACGGCGCAGGGGCTTCAGAAGCCATGCGGTCATCAGATAGCACACTGGAAGCTCTAAAAGCAAAACCACCAGCATCCACCGGCGGTAAATCCGGTACTGTTCCGTCCGGTCGTTAAAAAGGGCTGTCACGTCCCGGTCGCTTTCCAGATAGAGCGTCCGCTTCTCTCCCAGCTGAATGCTGCTCATGGTAGCCAGCTCATATGTGCCGTTTTCCTCGCGGAGCTCCCGGGCGCGGGTTTCCCCGGATGCGGCCTTGATGAGCTTTTGGATGTCTTTTTCCTTCTCCTGATCGTAGGAAATTTGTTTTTCCATGTAGAGAGGCTGGCCATCCCCGTCATAGATGCAGAAGGTCAGGCCGCTGTCCGTCATTCCCTGGGACATGGCCTCCGCTGTTTTCTGAATTTCTTTATCTGTAAAATTCTGCCATTCCTGTACCGTGGTATTCCAGTAGGCCACAAAGGAATAAGACAGCATCCGGTTCTCCTCTGCCGCGTTCCGGGTCTCTCGCTGCCAGGACGACGAAAACAGAGCGTCTAAAAGTGCATAGCCGCCCAGTCCCATCACCAGCATGCTGATGACCAGCATGGAAATACTGATTTTCCAGGAAAATTTCATCCGTTATCCTCTTTTCATTTTTATACTCTGCGTTCTGCCTCCGGACAGTCTATATTCTGAACCAGTTGCCGCAGATAGCTTGATTCCCCGTACTGATTACGGGCAATAGCGGTATCCTACTCTGTACACGGTCTGAATCTGCTCCTCCAGGCCCGCTTTTTTCCGCATCCGCTGCACATGCAGATCCACGGTCCGACTGTCGCCCATGTATTCGCCGCCCCAGATGCGCTCGTAGATGGTCTCCCGGTAAAGGGCGATATTTTTATTACGTACAAAGAGCAGGAGCAGGTCAAATTCCTTTTTCGTAAGGCTGATGGTCTCGCCCTTCTTTGTGACCGTCCGGGAAGCCGTATCGACGACCAGGTCGCCCTCAGTCAGAACCTGTTCGGTCTTGTGGTAGCGCCGCAGCACCGATTCCACCCGGGCCAGAAGCTCGATGATTTCAAAGGGCTTGGTCAGGTAATCGTCCGCCCCCATGCGGAGTCCCTTCACCCGATCCGCCACGCTCGCCTTCGCCGTCAGAAAAATCACCGGGATCTCCAGGGGCGCGATATAATCCATGATCTCGTAGCCGTCTGCCCCGGGCAGCATGATATCCAGAAGCACCAGATCGTAGGGCTTTTTATCCAGCATATCCACCGCCGCCAGCCCGTCGTAGGCGCAGTCGCAGGCATACCCGGCCCTGGTCAGATTGATCTTTATCAGATTGGAAATAGATTGTTCGTCCTCCACCACTAAGATTTGCAGCATTTTACTCTCTCCTTCTATATGATAGAGTGTATCATATCTGCATCATATTTGCATCATGGTTGAGCTTTGATCAACCATGATGTAAATGGTTCTTTCTTGTTTCAGTCACACCCTTCTTTATTTTTCCATAAACTAACTATATAGTATCAGGAGGCTTGCCTATGAATCCGCTGCTTACGCTGGAGCATGTCGGCTTCGCCTACCATCAAGCGGAGGGCGAAACTCCGGCTCTTTCCGATATTTCTTTTACACTTGAGGCCGGGCATTTTCTGGCCATCGTGGGACCCAGCGGCTGTGGAAAATCCACGCTGCTCTCGCTGATTTCCGGCCTCCTTCTGCCGGAGGAGGGACGTATCCTGCTCCACGGCCTGCCGGTCCGGGAGGCCCGAGCCAACATCGGCTATATGCTTCAGAGGGATCACCTCTTTGAGTGGCGTACCGTCTACACCAATGTGCTGCTGGGCCTGGAAATTCAGCATCAAAAAACGCCCGAAAAGCTTCAAAAAGTCGATCACATGCTGGACTCCTACGGCCTGTCCAGTTTTCGGAACGCCCACCCCTCCCAGCTCTCCGGCGGCATGCGGCAAAGGGCAGCGCTGATCCGCACTCTGGCTCTGGAGCCCGACCTGCTGCTTCTCGACGAACCATTTTCAGCGCTGGATTATCAGACCCGGCTGACGGTCTGCGACGATATCTATGAGATTATTAAAAAGGAGGAGAAGACGGCGGTTCTTGTGACCCACGATCTGTCGGAGGCCATCAGTATGGCCGACGAGGTGCTAGTGCTCTCCGCGCGGCCCGGGCGCATCCGGAAACGGGTGCCTGTCAAGTTTGATTTGGCTAACCGCACGCCCATGCGTTCCCGCAGCGCGCCGGAATTCAAGGATTATTTCAACACCATCTGGAAGGAGCTGAACGACCATGCCTGATCTTGCAAATTGCTCCCTGGCCCAGCAGAATTTTCTGAAAAACCAGACCCGGCTCCGGAACCGGGTGCGGCTGGCAAGGCTTCTCATTTTCCTTGGCTTTCTGGTTTTATGGGAGGCCAGCACGAGGATGCACCTCATCGACGCCTTTATTTTCAGCAGTCCCACCCGGGTGATCCGCACTTTTCTCTCCATGGGCCGGGACGGCTCCATATTTCTCCATGTGGGCGTGACGCTTCTGGAGACGCTGGTGAGCTTTCTGCTGGTCTTTCTCTTAAGTCTTCTGACCGCCGTGCTGCTCTGGCTGTCGCCGGGGCTGTCCCGCACTCTGGAGCCTTATCTGGTGGTCTTAAACAGTCTGCCAAAATCCGCCCTGGCCC
Organism: Laedolimicola sp.; assembly: GCF_051972735.1. NCBI lineage: Bacteria > Bacillati > Bacillota > Clostridia > Lachnospirales > Lachnospiraceae > Laedolimicola > Laedolimicola sp. Next base: position 18,327 of record NZ_JBOKYU010000012.1, read on the forward strand.
CGCTTCTCATCGTCTGGCTGGGCGCCAATATACGGACCATCATTGTGGCCGGAATCTCCGTGGCAGTCTTTGGCAGCATTCTGACTCTGTACACAGGCTTTCAGCAGATTTCAGCGGAGAAAATCAAGCTTATCTACACACTGGGCGGAGATCGGGGCGACGTGCTCTGGAAGGTGGTGCTGCCCGGCTCCGTCCCCATTTTTCTGAATACCATGAAGGTCAATATCGGACTTTGCCTGGTGGGCGTCATCATCGGAGAATTTATCGGCAGCCGCCGGGGGCTTGGGTATCTGATTATCTATGGCAGCCAGGTGTTTCAGCTGGATCTGGTGCTGATGTCCATCGTCATCCTGTGCGGGCTGGCCATGGGGCTGTATCAGGGGTTAAATGTGGCGGAGCGGAGGTTGACACGACGGTAACAACGAGATAAAATACGCTTCGTGAATTTTGCTCGTTGCTCACGTAAAAACAGGAGATGCATTTTCGCACCTCCTGCTACATATTTCCTATTTTTCTGTCCTTATATTTCCGCAATCTACGCTTCTGGGTTTACGCGTTCTCCGATTTTCCTGCCAGATAATTGATAAACTGCTGGGCCGTTCTGCCGGATATACCGCCGTGGCTCAGCTCCCACTTATTGGCCTCGGCGCAAAGCTCTGCGTCGGTCAGGGTAATCTCTGGGTAGCGCTTCGCAAGCTCCGTGACGATCTGGAAGTATTCCTTCTGAGTTGGCTTGGAGAAATTGATGGTCACGCCGAAACGGGCCACCAGGGACAGCTTCTCCTGCATGGTGTCGGACCGGTGCATGCCCTCGTCCTGCTCCATGTCGCTCCGGTCGCCCCAGGTCTCCCGGATCAGGTGGCGGCGGTTGGAGGTGGCGTAGATCAGCACATTATCCGGCTTGGTTTCCATACCTCCCTCGATGACCGCCTTCAGGAACTTGTACTCGATCTCAAACTCCTCGAAGGACAGATCGTCCATGTAAATGATAAAGCGGTAGTTCCGGTTCTTGATCTGGGCAATGACGCTGGACAGATCCTGGAACTGATGCTTGTAAATCTCAATCATACGCAGGCCCTGATCGTAATACTCGTTCAGAATGGCCTTGATGCTGGTGGATTTGCCGGTACCGGCGTCTCCGAACAGCAGTACATTATTGGCCGGAAGACCTTTTACAAAGGCCTCTGTATTATCAACCAACTTTTTCTTCTGAATTTCATAGCCTACCAGGTCCTTCAAAAGCACCTGCTCTGTATTGTTGACCGGCAGGAATTCCACGCCGTTCGTCACCGCCTTGATGCGGAAGGCCTTATTCAGACCGAACATACCTACGCCGTAGGCTTTGTAAAAATCTGTAATTATTTTGAAGATTTCATTTTCATCTTCTGCCTGCTCAATCTGACGGCTCACCGCCTGTACCTTTTCACTGACGTTTTTATTGTACATCCGTTCCTTTTTGCCGATGGCCTTATAGTGGCAGACGGTGCTGAAGCAGTCGATCTCCAGATCCCGCTCGATGGTGCTAAAATCAAAGTCAAACAGGTGTTTGAACACCTTAAAATCCGCCTTTGCGAAATGGTTGACGGTTCCGTCGTTGGCTCCCACCTTCTCGCTGGTCATACTGAAGGAATTCTCGTTGGTCAGAAGAATAAAGGTCAGGTAATTGTGCCAGAGATTCTCGTCGAATCCGTATACGGTAGACAGATCCAGAAGCGCCTTCATCTGCTCGTAGATCCGCGTGGTCAGTTCTGCTGCGCTGCAGTTATCCTTTTCATAATCCTCGAAAATACCGGCCAGTTTCCGGAGGATGCTGTTTTCTCCCAGATCCCGGTATAATATTAATTTTGCGACTTCCTTGTACATAATTTTGCTCCTCGTCCTTTTCTGTTACCGTTTCTATACGCTAACATTTTTCATCTGCTCTGCGTCGGCTCCAAACCTGAGACGCAGAGTGCTGTTATGCTGTATTATAACGCAGGGAACAATGTCTGTACAGTTGATTTTATCTATTCCAGCCTGCATTTTCCTTTGGTTTTTATCTGTCCTGTTCCTTTTTGGCTCCTTTCGGCTCGCTTGACAGTTCCATGGATTCCTTTTATAATTGGGCTAACATATGAATTTTCCGGGAGGTATCATTTTATGAAACAATGCATGGATTCAGATAATCTGCACCGCAGATTAAAAAAGATCATCGGCCAGGTTCAGGCCATTGACCGCATGATCGACGAGGATATCCCCTGTGAAGACATTCTCTCCCAGATCAACGCCGCCAAATCTGCCCTGCACAAGGCCGGTCAGGTGATTCTGGAAGGCCACATCCAGCACTGCGTCCGGGACGGCATCCAGCATGGGGACGCTGATAAGACCATCGAGAGCTTCACCAAGGCGGTGGAACGGTTCGCGAATATGAAATAGAAATGGGAAGTCCCCTTACCGGGTGTGTGAAACGCCTTGCAAGGGGACTCTGTTTTTATGACACTACGGTCTCGCACTCTTTCTTCTTATTTTTCTCCTTCTCCGTCACCACCCGGTCATACCGCCACACGGACAGTACCATTCCTGCCGCCAGCGCGGTGATGGTGATGCTGCTCCAGCCTTCGGCCAGGAAGGGGAGGTTGGAGAAATGGCTGAACTGGTAACCCCGGTTTTCTATCAGGTAGATGACGGTCTCCAGGGTCAGGAGGAGGCTGCCGGAGAGAGCTATGGTGCGGCCCAGGCGGTTACGGATACGGAAGGTCAGGAAGAGCAGGGCGGCCGGAAGGATGACACTGAGCAGCATCAGCGCGGCGGCCGGAATGCGTCCGTAATGGAGTACCCACCAGGCAGCCCGGTAATTGCTCTGGTATTTATCCGGGAGAATTTTTTCCAGAGTCGGATGCTCCAGAAACTGAAGCCGATATTCCCGGTAGGCCGCAAAGCTGGAAAATGGGCTGTCCTCCCCGGACGTCTCGCCGATGCGCTGATCCTTCCAGTGTCCGGCCCCATTTTTCCCATAATACCATTCGCCGGTGCCGTAATTCAAAAGCTCCTCTCTGCTAAGCTGTACCTCTCCAAAATTTTCCGCTCGGCTAAGAAGCTCCCGGATCAGCATGTTATTATAACTGTCATCCCAGGCCGTAGAGTTAGCCGCGTAGGCCTCTGGATGGATGCAGCGGTTCCAGAGCTCCCGCGCCTGACTTCCCGGCGCGGCCCAGAGGGTCAGGAGTACCGCAAAGCCAAGGATAGCCGCCGCGATGGCCTTTCCGGCAGACCCGCCAAACCAGCCTTTGACCGCCATGTAGAGCTCGATTCCCAGACAGGTCAGAAGCAGGCACAGCACCGGAATCCAGGAGCCGCCGGGTCGGAAACCCCGGGACAGACGGAGGGCAGCCAGATAAAAGGCCTGCGCCAGGGTAAGGAGCGCGATGGCTCGACAGCCTCCCGCCCGTCTTCGATACAACCAGACTGCCGACACCGGGACGCCAAGTCCCAGAATCAGCACCTGGAAACCGGAGCTGTACAGCCGATAAAGCGTCATATTTTCAGAGCCATAGCCTGCAAGCAGCCTCTGACAAAAGCCGCCCGCTGCCAGCACGCCGCAGAAAATTCCAATGGTTTTCACCACTGCGCCCGCATGTTTCAACAAAAATGGATAACCCTGATACATCATCATCAGAAGGAGCCCAAGCCCCCAGATGTAACAGGTTCCATCGGAAAGGCTGTAAGCCAGATCCGACAGACTGTTCCAACTTCCCCCGAACACCACCAGTTCACCCAATTCAATCACCAGCAAAAGCCCGATAATTCCAAGCAGCGGCCAGGGCATCCGGATCCGATGCTGCCGGTTTAACTCCATGCCGATGACATCCGGCTCGCCCATATCCCGGATGGCCCGGCCAAGGGCCTCTTCCTCCGACAGCCCATATCCTCGGTAGTCCTCCGCCTTGTCTTCAATGTGCCCCCGCAGCTCCTCGTTAATCTCCGCATGGCAGAGCCTGCAGGCAATCTGCTCATCCACCGTCTCCAAAAATAAATCCATCTTATCCCGCAAAGCCCACGCCTCCCTTCAGCACATTCCGGACGGCCCGCTCGTACTCCTGCCATTCCTGCTGCTTGGACTTCAATAACTTTCCGCCGCCCTTCGTCAGATGGTAATACTTCCGCTTCCGGCCATTTTCCGCGCACTGCTCATAGCTCTCCACCGCCCCCTGCTCCTCCAGGCTGTGAAGAATCGGGTACAGGGTTCCCTCCTTCAGGGAAAAGACCCGAGCGCTCCGCTCTTCCAGAAGCCGGATCATCTGGTAGCCGTACAGGTCGCCCTCCTCCAGAAGCTTCAGCACCAGCATGGACGTGCTGATCGCCATCATTTTCTTGTCCATGGGAAATTCCTCCTTTTCCGTTTTCTCGTTTCCAAAATAATACCTAGATTTTCTATGCTTCCATATTACCTAGAAATTCTAGGTATGTCAACTGTAAATTCTGTTCTTATGCAAAATTCTTTCCGAATCACATTCTACAAAAAAGGATCCTGCCACAGGATCCTTTTTTGATGCCATTCTGTATTCTGTTTTCACAGCGTCTTCACTATCTCCGCCACCTGCTTTTCTGTTATTCCGCGTGGAACGGCTTTACATCCTTTACCGCTTCTTTTACGCTGATTTCCTTGTCGTTCTCATCAATATCCAGCAGATGATACTTGTCATTTCCCATACCCAACTCTTTCATGTAGGTGAGCTGGCGCAGGCCGTGGCGGGTCTCCATGCGCTCTACCAGGGCGTGATGGTCATGCTCACTCAGGGCGTATACCAGGTCTACGGACGCCTGATCCACGGCCAGAATGTCAGTGGAGGCTACAATACCGATGTTCGGGGTGACTACCGGCTCTGCTGCCACGCCTTCGCAGTCGCAGGATACGGACATGTTGCGAAGGACGTTGATATATACGATCTTATCGCCGAAATGATCAAAGACAGATTTGGTGGACTCGGTCATGCGCTCCATGAATTCTTCTTCGGCGATGCTCCACTGGTTGTCGGATCCCTCTACGGTGTGGATCCATTTTTTTCCGATGCGGCCGTCTGCGCAGCCGATACCGATGTTCTTATTGGATCCGCCGAAGCCGCCCATGGTATGTCCTTTGAAATGGGTCAGAGCCAGGAAGGAGTCGTAGTTTGCCAGGTTCTTACCTACGGACATTTCTTTGAACCATTTGCCGCCTTTAATCGGGAACAAAGCTGTGCCGTCCTCGTCCATGATGTCTACGGGGCAGAAGGTCCAGCCGTTGACCTTCAGGGTCTCCCGGTGCGCTTCGGTGGTGTAGCGGTCGCCTTCGTAGTAGGTGTTAGTCTCGACGATATTGCCGTTCGGGATATCGTTTTTGATGAGGGACTCTACCCACGGACGCGGAATGATGTTCGGGCCGTGCTTTTCACCGGTGTGCAGCTTTACTGCCACTTTTCCGGTCAGGTGGCCGCCTACTTTCTGAAATATGTTATGCAGTCCTTCTGCGGAGAGGTCTTTGGTGAAGTATACGGTGGATTCGCCGCCGGTGCGCTCCTCATAGGAAATATAGTGATCACCGCCGGTGCCGGGTGTTTTCTGATCTGACATGTTGAAATCCTCCTTTTACAGATGCTTTTGGCAAAATAATGCTTTCGGATAAAAATACCCTACTCTGATTTTATTTTAAACCTTAAAGTAGGGTTGAAGTCAAGGATTTTTTATCTCCTGCTTACTTATTCTAAGACGGACGGAAGAGAGGGGCCGGAGAATTGCAGTTTTTTATATTTTGTGTCTTGGCTTTATACCCCTATGGGTATAGTATGTCGTTATAAGCCATATACCAATAGGGGTATATGTAATATGTGCTTGTATGATAAGAAAGGAGTATTAAAGTTATTATGAATGCTGTTATGGAGAAGCTGGAGGCCTTTGGGGAGCTTGGTGGTATAAAAAAGGATATTACGTTTCTTGTTATCTCTGCTCTTGCTCTGATAGCGAGCCTGACGGGCTTGATGCCCGGGTTACCGTTTGATCCGGCCTTTCGTCCCCCCTATTTATTAAGACTTCCTGAAGATTCTTTCTATATCCTTGACATTTTTTCATGAATATTCTATTGTACTAATTAAGTAATACAATTTGTCTGTAACCATGTGAAAGGAGCGTGATCCCATGCCCTGGATCCTTGATGACACCCGTCCCATCTACCTACAGCTGGAAGACATCATCAAATCCAAAATCATCGCCGGCATCTATAAGCCCGGCCAAAAGCTTCCATCCGTGCGGGAACTGGCCGCCGAAGCCGCCGTCAACCCCAACACCATGCAAAAAGCTCTGGCCGAGCTGGAACGCAGCGGCCTGGTCTACACTCAGCGCACCAGCGGCAGATACATCACCGAGGACACCGCCATTATGCAAAATCTGAAACACCAGCTGGCCCACGACCTGATCCAGCAGTTTCTGGAAGCCATGGCCCACTTAGGATACACCAGAGAAGAAAGCATTCAGCTTCTCATCGAAGAAAGCAAGGAGGAAGTGTAAATGAACGAACTCTTAACCTGTACAGGGCTCACCAAGCAATACGGCTCCAAGGCTGCCCTGGACAACCTGAACCTGACCTTACCCCGGGGCCGCATCATCGGCCTCTTAGGACCAAACGGCAGCGGCAAGACGACCCTGATCAAGCTTATCAACGGCCTGCTCGCTCCCACCGCCGGACAGCTGTACATCAATGGAAATGAGCCCGGCCCTGACACCAAAAAAGTCGTCTCTTACCTGCCTGAACGCACGTATTTCAACAGCTGGATGAAAGTCAACGACATTCTGGACTTCTTCTGCGATTTCTACGCGGACTTCCGCCGGAACCGCGCCGAAGATATGCTCCAGCGTCTGGGCATCGACCCGACGGCCCGCCTGTCCACCATGTCCAAGGGTACCAAGGAAAAGGTGCAGCTCATCATGGTTATGAGCCGGGACGCTGACCTGTACTGCCTGGACGAGCCCATCGGCGGCGTGGATCCGGCAGCCCGGGACTATATTCTCCAGACAATCATTTCCAATTATAATGAAAATGCGTCGGTTCTGATCTCGACTCACCTCATTTCCGATATTGAAAATGTGCTGGACGACGTGATTTTCATCCAGAACGGCCACATCCGCCTGCATACTTCCGTGGATGCTATCCGGGAGCAGGAAGGGAAATCGGTGGACACTTTATTCAGGGAGGTATTCAGATGTTAGGAAAATTGATAAAATACGAATTTAAGGCAGTGAACCGGTTGATGATTCCGCTGCATCTGGGGCTCATTGCCATTACGATTTTCGGCCGCTTTTATGTTCAGCTGGCGCTGAACCGTCCGCGCTTCAACGACGGGAATGTTTGGATGACCTTTGCGGACACATCTCTGATTATTTTTTATGTCATCGCGCTGGTCGCCATCGCGCTGATTACTTCCATTTATCTGTCGATCCTGCGATTTCAAAAAAATCTGTTCACAGATGAAGGGTACCTGATGCACACGCTTCCGGTATCTGTCCATGAACAGATCTGGGGAAAGCTGATCGTGGCGACTGTCTGGATTGCCATCGATACGGTGCTTCTCATTCTTTCTATTCTGGTGATGTTTTTAAACAAGGATCTGATCTCTGCGGTCTTTGATGAGGTCCCTACTCTGTTTATCAGTTTTCGGGACAATTTCGGGGTATCTCCGGTTGCTGCAGGGCTTGTGTGGATTCCGCTTTTTGTTTTATCGGAAATGGCGAGTATCCTGATTTACTATATGTGTATTACCATTGGACATAGCTTTCATACCCATAAAATTTTGTCTTCTGTCGGTATTTTTGTGGGCGTTACGATTCTTTCTAACGTAATTGCCGGTATTCTGACCGGAATTACTGCTACTACCTATTCCACTGGGACTTCTCTGTTTTCCGGTCTGTCGTTCACGGCTCATATGTTTTCGGCCAGCTGGTCTAATACGACGGCTTTCTGGCTTAGTTCGGTTATTTCGGCTTTGATTTCACTGATGCAGGGTGGGGTTTGTTATTGGCTGACGGCCTACTTTATGAAGAATAGTTTGAATTTGGAATAATAAGACGGACGAAAAAAAGGGGGCGGGAGACTTTGCTTACACCGTGTTCGGACATTTCACGGACAGTCATGTGTAAGCAAAGTCTCCCGCCCCCTCTTTTTCTGACCATGAAATGAACCAATACATGGAATACCCTGCGGGTATCTCTAAAAACAGGAAAACCGGGACCCAGCCCGGGAAATCTTTCTTTCACTACGGTGTCCGGCTGTCCGCGAAGCGTCCGAACACCTCGAAAGAAAGATTTCCCGGGCTGGGTTCCGGTTTTCCGTCCGTTATTCACTTTTTATTACTGCCACTGCCTCTTCCGATGTCTCCGCATATACATCGCAGCCTGCATCCGTAACCGGCTGTTCAAACGCTATCACGCGGACGCCGACACTGCGTGCGGCTGAGAGAACACTTTCCAGCGCTTCTTCATGATTGGCGTGAATCGCAATTACGTCTACGTCCTCGGCCACCAGCTCGTTGACTGCCAGCATCTGATACTCTATCGGATCTACGTCACAGAGGGCAAAGGTACGATACTCCAGCCCACGGGCCTCGTCTGCTTCTGCGGCGGATACATCCGGCGTCTTTACATGAAGTTCTGCGCCCAGAGCTTCCGCCAGATTCTCAAAGTCTGTCTGTACCTGTTCATTCTCCGAATCGTCCCGGCTGGTCAATATCAGACCGATACGTGAAATCTGTTCTCCTGCATCTGGATTTTCCTGTTCTATCGCTTCGGATTTCTTCTCTGAGGCTTCTGCCTCCGCCACTTTTTCCTGCCCGCAGCCGCTAAGCGGCCCACACAGCAATATTCCCAGCAATGCGCATGCCAGCAGCATTCCCTGTTTTCTGATGCTGCACCCGGTTCCGCGTTCTGGATGCTCTGTCTGTTCTCGTTTCTTGTTCTTCCACATTTTTCCAGTTATCCTTCATAACGGACTGCCAGATACCAGGTGTCCTCTTTCTCGCTGATCCGCCACTCTTTTTCAAGCTTAAGCTCTTTGTTCTCCCGTATCCAGCGCTTTGCGTAGCCCCGGTCATGGGCGTATACAAAAATCATGGAGCCGGGCCTCAGCAGTGCTTCTGCCCGCTCGAACAGAGCGCGGTACAGACAGTCCACATCGTGGGCGGTGCGGTTTTTGCCTTCGCCGGGCATGTCGGTGATGATTTCATCGAATTTATATTCGTGGCTGAAGTCCCGCATGTCTTTGTTGATGAAATGAGCCGGGATGCCTGCTGTGGCGGCGTTTTCCCGGGCGGCTTTTATGGCCGGGCCAAAGATGTCGGTGCCATAGAGGGTGTCGGCGTGTACTGCGTAGTTCCGCTCAAAGAGCAGGGTACCCACGCCGCAGAAGGGATCCAGCACCCGGGCATTTTCTTTCATGTAAGGTTTTGCCAGCTCTGCCAGTACGGCAGCCAGGGCAGGCTGCATGGAGGCTGCCACGCTGTGTTTCCGGTAGGCGAAGCGGCGATCCGGCAGGCCGGAGAATTTAAGTAAGGGCAGGAATCCGCCGGATTTTTTCTCGTTAAGGCGAAGCTCTACCTCATAATCTGACGTATCGTTCAACATAGTGCCGCCGGTCTCCAGCATCAGGCCGTCTGCCAGTTTTTTGGTAAAGCGGCTGCGCTCCTCCAGGTTCATTTTGCTGCGGCATTCGATCCGGAACTGCCAGGGAGCGCCGCCCTCGTAGTATCGCTTCAGGACTTCCCGCAGATTGGATTCTGCCAGCTCTTTGGCGGCGTTTTCCCGGGATACCTCGTCGATATCCAGGCAGAACAGCAGCTCCCGCCAGGTTCGGATGGACAGAAGTTCTCTGAGATCCCCGTCTTTTACCCGCATGCCGGATCCCATCATGGTGACTTCACCGCAGGTGATCTGACGGGTTGTCAGATCCCGGTAGTCTTTCCAGGTGGTCAGGATCACATCTGACAGTTCGTTTTTGCCTGTAAACCGACGCTTCTTCGCAGCCTGATATTCGGAAATCAGGCCGTTCAGGGCTTCCAGCTCTTCGCGAAGATGCTTATCGTTTTCTGCGGTCCGCTTTTCTCCCAGCAGAATACGTCTGCGCTCTTTCAGAAACGGCAGCTGCTCCTCGCAGTCGCAGCCCTGAAGCGCCAGCAGATAGGCGCTCTTTACAAAGCGCTGTTCTTCCTTCTCATAGGCTGCAAGCAGCGCGTCCCGGCACTCGTCTCTGCCCAGCAGTCCCAGCACCAGAGCCGCATTTTTCCGAATCTTAGGATCCTCGGATTTCAAAAGGGACAGCCAGAATTCCGGCTCCTCCTCGAATTTCTCATCCAGCCACAGACCTGCCGCCGGTCCTTCTTTCTTATCCCGCAGAAGTCCCCGCATGGTGGACAGGCTCTGTCTTACGTCTTCTCCGTTTTTTATTTTTTCGTATAAATTATACAAGGTGTCCGTTTCCTTCCTGATACATAATTTTCACAGTTATGGTTATTTTCCCATATCCTTCGGATATGCACGCTCCGCTTTGGATGCCATTCAGCAAGGTTGCATACCCAATGATATTCTATCACATTCCACCCGATCTGCCAACGCATTTGCATACCAGATTTGAATGCCTGCCCCGCAGACTGCTATCTTTTTATTTCCAATAAGAAAGGACCGCCATCCGAAAATGACGATCCCTTCCACCCCTATATAATTTCCCAATACATTTCGAAAATTTCGTTTTACACCTGTATTCTTACACAAACAATGTCAGGATACCAACCACCAGTACAGACAACCCATTGGATATCAATGACGTTCCGATACCAAGCAGCGGTCCCACTTCGCTCTTCAGGCAGCCTTTTTCTGCCTCAGTCCGGCGCATGGCAGGCTAAGATGGACCACTTAGGACCGCTCCCGAGTGCGAACACCATCAACTACAAGATTTACCGCGATAAGGACTACCCGTCCTATATCCTGATGCCGTATATCCCGGAGATACCGGGCGAGCTGTGGCTGCAGCCCATGGTAGACGATGATATCGTCATGGGCGGAAGCGGCAAGGGCGGAACCCATTAATTTCTAATTACTGCCGTTTTTTAATATCCAAAGTCCTTCCGGTATCGATACATTTTCTGTTCTTTACAGGTAAACTCCTGCTCCCGCCTGAATCCAAGCTTTTCCAGTAAATGGCAGGACGCCGTGTTTTCCGCCTCTGCGTAGGCACTGATCTCCGGAAGCTCCAGCCAGTCCCTCCCGTAATCCAGCGCTGCCCGGCAGGCTTCCTCCCCGTAGCCCTGTCTCCGATAAGGCGTGTCAATCAGGTATCCCAGATCCAGCTCCGCCTCCGGGAGATAATCGGCGATTCCAAAACCGGCGCGGCCGATGATTCTGCCGCTCTCCTTCTCCAGTACCACCCACATCCCGCACTGATAAAGCCCATACATATACCGGATATAGGCCTTTGTCTCCTCTTCCCCGATTTCCGGCAGGCCGTTTTCCCGGCAGATCCGGTTCAGCTCCGGCAGATCGGAAAGCGTCATTTCCCGAATCCGCAGACGTGCTGTTTCCGCGATGGTGACCGGAAGCCCCAGGGCTCTCGTATGTACTTGCTCCAGAAATTCTCGATCAATTTCCTCAAAGCCCTCCAGCAGGATCCGGCAGCCGGACAGCTTCTGGCCGGGCAGATCCGGATTCAGATAACCGATACAGAAGAAGCCCTGCTCCAGCGCGGCTTTTTCCTCTGCGTCTGTCTCCACCAGACACAGCAACTCTTTGGGCTCCCCAAGGCTTCCGGAGGCCTTGGAAATCGCTTTCCCGCTGCCACCTGGAACCTTCCTCCAGGGAAGCCCGGAGGCTGTCAGAGCGGCCTCCAGCGCCTCTGTGTGGGACGCCTGTATAATCAGTCCTTTCAGCATTTTCGAAAAACTCCTTTACGTTCTCCCTGTTTTCGGCTAAAATAATAGATAAATATGGATATTAACAAAATGGAGGAATACATTATGGCACAGAATCCGGTAGTTACCATTGAAATGGAAAATGGCGATATCATCAAAGCGGAGCTTTATCCGGAAATCGCCCCCAACACAGTCAACAATTTCATCAGCCTCGTGAAGAAGGGTTTCTATAACGGACTGAATTTCCACCGCGTTATCAACGGCTTCATGATTCAGGGCGGCTGCCCCCAGGGCACCGGAACCGGCGGACCGGGCTACTCCATCAAGGGAGAGTTCTCCCAGAACGGCGTCCAGAACGATCTGGCTCACACACCGGGCGTCCTGTCCATGGCCAGAGCCATGCATCCGGACTCCGCAGGCTCCCAGTTCTTCATCATGCATAAGACCAGTCCCCATCTGGACGGCGCTTACGCGGCTTTTGGAAAAGTCATCGAGGGACTTGACGTGGTAGACAAGATCGCCACCACACGCACCGATTTCCGCGATCGTCCCATGAAACCGCAGGTCATGAAGACTGTGACTGTCGATACCTTCGGCGTGGATTATCCGGAGCCGGAAAAACTGTAAGTCTTATCACACAGGACGGAGAAGTCTATGCGCACTTCCCCGTCCTGTTCTTTTTCCGGCATAAAGCGGTCTATGCCTCACCCTTTATTTTCTTAAAATGCTCTTTGATCTGTCTCTCATATCCGTTATCTGACAACTCATAAAACTTCTCTCCCAGCACCTCGTCAGGCAGATACTGCTGCTCTACATAATGATTCGGGTAATCATGGGCATACTTATACCCTGTACCATGACCCAGCTTGCCCGCACCCGGATAATGGGCGTCCTGCAGATGGGGCGGCACGCTGGTGCGCTTTGTCTTCACCGACTCCATAGCCGCAAAGATGGCATTGACTGCGGAATTGCTCTTGGGCGCGCAGGCTACATAGGAAGCCGCCTGGGCCAGGATAATCTGTGCTTCCGGAAAACCGATGCGCTCCACGGCCTGAGCTGCTGATACCGCCACGGTTAAAGCCATGGGATCCGCGTTTCCCACATCCTCAGACGCGCAAATCATAATTCTGCGGGCGATAAACCGTTCATCCTCCCCCGCGTAAATCATTTTCGCCAGATAATAGACTGCAGCGTCCGGATCGGAGCCGCGCATACTTTTGATAAAGGCGGAAATGGTATCGTAGTGATTGTCGCCGGTCTTGTCGTAGCGCACCGTCCGCTTCTGGATGCACTCGGACATCACCTCCAGCGTCAGGTGAATCCGCCCGTCCCCGGAGGGCTCCGTGGTCAGCACGCCAAGCTCGATGGCGTTCAGGGCCGACCGGGCGTCGCCGCCTGCGATATCCGCCAGAAAATCCGCCGCTTCGTCGGTGATCTCCGCCTGATACGCGCCCATGCCCCGCTCTTTATCCGTCAGAGCCCGGTGAATCAGTTCCAGAATATCTGATTTTTCCAGTGCTTTTAATTCAAAAATCACAGAACGGGACAGTAAAGCTCCATTTACTTCGAAATAGGGATTCTCGGTGGTGGCTCCTATGAGAATCACCGTACCGTCTTCCACGAAGGGCAGAAGATAATCCTGCTGCCCCTTATTGAACCGGTGAATCTCGTCCACGAACAGGATGGTCTTGCGGCCATACATCCCCAGGTTATCCTTGGCCCGATTTACCACAGCCTCCATATCCTTCTTGCCGGCCACCGTGGCGTTCAGCTGGGTAAAATCCGCCTTTGTCGTATTGGCGATGACACGGGCAATAGTGGTCTTGCCGGTGCCGGGCGGTCCGTAAAAAATCAGTGAGCTTAATTTATCGGCTCGGATGGCCCGGTAAAGCAGCTTGTCCTTTCCTATGATATGCTTCTGTCCCACAATCTCGTCCAGGGTCCGGGGACGCAGCCGGGACGCCAGCGGCGCCTCCTGCTTCTGTGTATTTTCCCGCATATAATCAAATAAATCCATCTGTATCTCTCCTTGTACCCAGGCGCACTACTCCAGAATCAGTTCGTCCGCCGTCACAAATTCGTACCCTTTTTCCTGCAGCGCATCCACAATCCGAAGGGCCGCATCCACGGTGGTCCGGTAGGAATCATGCATGAGAATCACATCGTTTTCCTCCACATCGGATAGTACCTCCCGCACAATCTGGTCGGCATTTTTCACCTTCCAGTCCAGGGTATCCAGGGTCCAGAATACCGGAATCATCAGCACCTCACATTCCAGCTCCTTATTCCAGCTTCCGTAGGGCGGACGCACGTATTCCACCTGCTGTCCGGTGATGGCGGTAATGGCGCTGCTGGTGTCCTGAATCTCCGCGCAGGCCTCTTTTAAGGGCAGACTGTTCACGTCCACATGGTAAAAGGTATGATTGCCGATGAGATGTCCTTCCTCATGCATGCGCCGGATGATATCCTCCCGGCCCTCGATATTCTCGCCCAGCAGAAAAAAGGTGGCTTTTACACCGCGATCCGCAAGGCCGTCCAGAAGCTGCTCCGTATAGTATGGGTGAGGCCCGTCGTCAAAGGTCAGGGCAAGCCGCTTTGTTTCCCGGCCCACCGGATCCGCTTCTGCGCTTCTGACAGATTCCGATCCGGTCCGGATCTGCTGTCCGGCCTCCTGATTTTTACGCCAGAAAAAGGCGCCCAGCACCAGCATAAGCCCCAGAAGCCCCTTCCGAAGTCCCCGCTTCCATTCCGGATTTCTCCTGCTTCTTCTATCCACGGCCGCTCTCCCGGTTTGCTTTTACTGTAATATATGCCGGAAGAGCAGGCATAGAATCCTGCTCCGCCGCTTTTCTTATTTCTCTTTGTCGGACAACTCTTCCGGAGCTGTCTCCTCTTCGTCAGACGCTTCCGAATCAGACTCCTCCGCCTCTGCCTGCTCCTTCAGGACCTTCTCTGTAAGTCCTTCAAATTCCGGACGGAGCTTTCGCTTCATCTGATTTGCCAGGAAATAAATCAGTACCGGAATCAGGAGGTTATTTCCTGCCTCAGAACCCATCCCCACAATCCAGTACAGCAAAGCTCCCGCGCCAACAACGTCCAGCCCCAGTATTTTCAGATACGCGTTCTTTCTCATCTGGGTCATATCCTTCAGAAGACCGGTCAGCCAGGGCTCCACCACGTCGGAAAGCGCCAGATAGCCAATTACAAAAATACCCAGCAGCACCTCAAAAATCCGCATATTGATATTTTTCGTAACCAGGGCATACGCCACATAGCCGAGCACGATTACGGTCATTCCGATGATAATACCTGTAGTCAGCCGCTGCGCCGCTTTTTTCTTTGCTTTCATCTCTTCTGTATTTTCCATATTTCCCCTTCTCCTTTTGCAATCTCTCTGGCTCTCAGTGTACCAGAAAAAAATAATCCTTGCAAGTTCCGGGAGAATGTCTTACAGTTATCCTAATCTTTTTTGTCAGGAGGTAATTTCCCATGATTCCTAAGGATCCTATTATGCTTTTAAGCTGGATGAACACGCAACTTCGCGATCACTACGCATCCCTGGACGACCTGTGCCGTTCCGAAAACCTGGAGCGCAGCGCCATCGAGTCTTCCCTGGCCTCTGTGGACTATGTCTACGATTCAGACACCAATCAGTTTACCTGATTCTTTTTCACAAACGATGCACCAAAACAATGAGGGGAGCGCCTGACGGCACTCCCCTCATTATGCATGGGTTTTGTTGGGTTTTCTTTTTTATTCCGGAATCTTGGACATGGCTGCTTCGTCGCAAATCACGGTTACATTCGGATGGAACTGAATGATAGAAGCCGGAACCTCCGGTGTTACCTCTCCGTAGAAAGCCTTGGCAACGATATCTGCCTTGTCTGCGCCTGTAACTACCATCAGAATCTTCTTCGCGGACATGATAGTTCCGATGCCCATGGTGTATGCCTGACGCGGTACGTCGTCGATGGACTCAAAGAAACGCTTGTTGGCCTCAATGGTCATCTCTGTCAGGTCTACGCAATGTGTCTCTTTGTCGAAGAAGCTGTTCGGTTCATTAAATCCGATGTGTCCGTCATGGCCGATACCAAGAAGCTGGATGTCGATTCCGCCAAGCTCCTGAATCAGAGCCTCGTAACGCTTACTCTCCTTCTCCGGATCCGGCTCGGTTCCGTCCGGTACGTTGGTGCGGCTCGGGTCGATGTTAATTCTGCTGAACAGATGCTTATTCATGAAGTAGTAGTAGCTCTGGTCGTTGGAGTGATCCAGACCTCTGTATTCGTCAAGATTGACCGTTGCAGCCTTGGAGAAGTCTACCTCGCCGTTCTTGCACCACTCAGCCAGGCAGTCATAGATGCCGATGGGGGTGGAGCCGGTAGCCAGTCCCAGAACGCTGTCCGGTTTCGCGATAACCTGAGCTGCCAGAATGTGCGCTGCCATCTTGCTCATTTCTTCGTAATTCTTTACTGTAATGATATTCATACAAATTCCCTCCTGAAATTAATCATTCCCACTGGATATGATACCGCTTTCTCCCTTCGCGATATCCTCGATATTTTCATCTTAGCAATGGAAAAACACTCTGTCAACGGGATTACCGATTTGTGCAACTTATTTGTGCTTTTGTGTCACTTTTCCTTTAGATCGTTGGGATCTTTAGTCAAGCCACAAATGATTCAACGCAATTCGTTCTTCCAGAAATACCTTATTGTCTCTGCTCGGGTGAATCCGGTTGGTCAGAAGAATCATGCCTTCCCGCGTATCCATATCCATCAGAATCGAGGTTCCGGTAAAGCCGGTATGATACAGGATATGGTTTCCGTATTCCTTGTTCCATCCCAGGCCTCGATCTTTGAACGTGGTATCCAAAATCGTCTGGAACATCCCTTCGCTGAACAGTCGTCCGTCCCGCTGCAGATACGCCTCCACGAAACTCATCAAATCCGAAAGCGTGGAAAAGCTTCCATCTGCTCCAGACGCAGCTT
The DNA here is from genome assembly GCF_051972735.1 of Laedolimicola sp. NCBI lineage: Bacteria > Bacillati > Bacillota > Clostridia > Lachnospirales > Lachnospiraceae > Laedolimicola > Laedolimicola sp. The sequence goes on from NZ_JBOKYU010000012.1 coordinate 35,215, forward strand.
GGACACCACATTATAGGGTGTACCGCCTGTCAGATCGGTCAGAATCAGAACGCTGTCGCAGGCTCCAAGCTCCGCCACTGCCTTCTGCATTTTTTCTTTTAATTCATCCGCTGAATGTTCCGGCAGAAAGTCCACTGCCTGATATATTTCAATATATTTTTCAAATATTTATTTTTTGAAATATCATTACATTTTCTGTTTCAAACCACATTTGACGAAACTATGAGAAACACGCTCCGCGAGTTTCTCAAGTTATCGCGGCAGTCGCCAAGGTCTTGTGCAAGCACAGACTTTGGCTCATTGCACGCGTAAAAAATAAGGGCAGGCAGGTTTTCACCTGTCTGCCCCTGGACTTTTCTATACCCTTTGGCTTATTCTTCGCCTTCTGCGGCTGCCTCTGCCTCTGCCGCACGCTCTGCAGCCATCTCCTCATTGTAATGATCTGCGTGAAGCACTGCGCGCTCTGCGTCCATCTCATCTGAGGAGTCGTCATCCTCCGGCATGATCTTGATCAGACCCTGCTCCAGCTCCTGGATAGCAATAGACAGCGGCTTCTTGCCCTTGCCGTCTACGAACGGCTCCTCGCCGCCGATGATCTGACGGGCACGCTTGGATGTGGCCAGCACGATGGAATAACGGCTGTTGACTACCGGAGTTTCGCCCTCCTCTACCTCGCTGTTGACGACCTTCATTAAATCGGAATATGACGGATGTAACATGTTTTCACCTTAACCTTTCTGAAATTTGCTGATATCTTTTTTGATCGTGTTAATAAGCTCCAGATTCCGGGAAACACGGCTGTGCTCGCCCTGTATAATCTGATGCACCTGTGTGACACAGGTATCTAAATCATCATTGATGATGAAATAATCATAATTTTCGATGCCCTCGGCCTCCTCGGAAGCTCTGGAAAGACGCTTCTCCACCACATCCAGGCTTTCGGTTCCCCGGCCTATCAGACGGTTCTTCAGGGTCTCCGCATCCGGCGTGGATACGAATAACAGCAACGTATCCGGAAACCGCTTCTTAATCTGCAGCGCTCCCTGAATCTCAATCTCCAGAATCACGTCCCTGCCCAGGGCCAGCTGTTCTTCCACATAAGCCCGCGGGGTTCCGTAATAATTGCCCACATAGCAGGCGTGCTCGATGAGCGCCTCATCGGCTATCATCTGTTCGAATTCTTCTTTGGTGCGGAAAAAGTACTCTCTTCCATCCACCTCGCCCTCTCTGGGGCTGCGGGTGGTCGCAGAGATGGAAAGGGCGTAATTATCATAACGGCTGACCAGCTCCTTCATCAGTGTTCCTTTTCCTGCGCCGGAGAAGCCGGACACAACCAGTAAAATTCCTTTTCTGTCCATCTTATTCTCCCTACTCAATATTCTGAATCTGTTCCCGGACTTTTTCGATGCCGGTCTTCAGCTCAATGGCGTGATTGGAAATCTCCAGGTCGTTGGCCTTGGAAAGGATCGTGTTGGCCTCCCGATTCATCTCCTGAGCAATGAAGTCAAGCTTGCGGCCCACGCTCTCTTTCTCTTCCAGTGTGGCTCTCGTATGCTCAATGTGGCTGCGGAGTCTCACGATCTCCTCGTCCACACAAATCTTATCCGCGAAAATAGTCACTTCGGAAGCGATACGGCTCTCCTCAATCTGGGTATCGGAAAGGAGCTCCTTCACCTTATCCTCCAGCTTCGCCCGGTACTCGGCCACAATCTGCGGAGAACGCTCCTCCACATAATCCACATGGACCAGCAGCTCGTCGAGCTTCGCAGTCAGATCCCGCTTCAGATTCTCGCCCTCCGTCACGCGGGTGGCTACGAACTGCTCGCAGGCGCCCTTTAAGGCCTGCTCCAGAAGCTTCCAGAGTTCTTCTTCGTCATCCTGCACTTCTTCCATCACCAGAACCTCCGGATAACGGGACAGGGCCCCCACCTTCACATCCTGATCCAGGCCGAAATCCTCTGCCATCTGCTTTAAATACTTCAGGTACTCCGCGGCAATTTCCTTATTATAATGAAGCGCCATATTGCTCTCGGACAGATCCTCGTAGGTTATAAAAATGTCCACCTTGCCTCGCTGAATATAAGTCTTCAGGAGGCTTCGGATGGCAGATTCAAAATAATTCAGCTTCTTCGGCATCTTGATGACCACGTCCAGATATCTGTGGTTGACGGACTTCATCTCCACCGTCATTTTCCGATCCCCTTCGGATACCTCGCACCGGCCAAAGCCTGTCATACTCTTTACCATGGTTGTTCTCTCCGCTCCGCAGTGTCTGATTTTCCGAACCTTTGCACTGCTCATTTGGATTTTATTGTAGTTGAATTTTTTCCACATGTCAAGTATACTTATTTAAAAGCTATTTGAAGGAGGCCGTTTTCACCATGGCATTTGACGGAATTACAGTATCCTGTCTTCGAAAGGAGTTATCCGATAAGCTGACCGGAGGACGCATCACAAAAATCGTCCAGTCCGAGGCCGACGAGCTCCTGCTTACCATAAAAAACAACGCAAACCAGTACAGACTTTTGCTTTCTGCTTCGGCGAGTCTGCCGCTGGCCTACCTGACAGATAAAAATAAACCCGCGCCCATGACCGCGCCGGGCTTCTGTATGCTGCTCCGCAAGCATCTGGGGGGCGGACGCATCGTGGCTGTGACCCAGCCCTCTCTGGAGCGCATTCTTCATTTCCATATCGAACATCTGGACGAGATGGGGGATCTCTGCCGGAAAACCCTGATCGTGGAGCTGATGGGCAAGCACAGTAACCTGATTTTCTGTAAAGAGGACGGCATGATCCTGGACAGCATCAAGCATGTGTCCCTGGCGGTCAGCTCCGTCCGGGAAGTGCTGCCGGGCCGGACTTATTTCATTCCCCATACCCAGGACAAGCTGGATCCCCTCACTGTCGCTCCCGTGGAAATGGTTTCTGCCATCTGCGACAAACCGGCGCCCCTCTCCAAAGCCATCTACACTACACTGACCGGCTTTTCCCCGGTCATGGCCGAGGAGCTCTGTCACCGGGCTTCTGTGGAATCCTCGCGGCCCGCAGGGGCTCTTACTGCTCCCGAACGGGAAATGCTGTCCCACCAGCTGCTGCGGCTTATGGAGACTGTCAAGGACGGTGATTTCGAACCCCGTATTTATTATAGAAATGCCTGTTCCGTATCCACTGATACCACATTTTCCCAGTTCGGACAGAGTCTGGAGCCGGTAGAATTCTCCGCTGTTCCCCTGACCATGTACGAAGAAATGAACGCCCAGCCCTTCGAATCCGTTTCCGCACTCCTGGAAAGCTATTACGCCACAAAGAATACCCTGACCCGCATCCGCCAGAAATCCTCCGATCTACGCCGCATCGTCCAGACTGCCCTGGACCGGAGCCGCAAGAAATACGATCTGCAGAGCCGACAGCTGGCCGATACGGAAAAACGGGAAAAGTATAAAATCTGGGGCGAGCTGATTCACACCTACGGCTACGGCGTACCCGAGGGGGCGAAATCCATGCAGGCCCTGAATTACTATACCAATGAAGAGGTCACGATTCCGCTGGATCCGACCCTTTCCGCCCAGGAGAACGCCAAGAAATATTTTGACAAATATGGCAAGCTCAAGCGAACCTTCGAGGCTGTAACCACGCTGCTGGCTGAAACGAAGTCTGAGGTGGAACACCTGGAATCCGTACAGACCGCCCTGGATATGGCACTGTCCGAGGAAGATCTGGTGCAGATCAAAGAAGAGCTGGTAGAGTCCGGCTACATCCGCAGAAAAATCGGCGGCAAAAAGGTGAAAATTACCTCGAAACCCTACCACTACGTCTCCAGCGACGGTTTCGATATCTACGTGGGTAAAAATAATTTCCAGAACGACGAGCTGACCTTCCAGTTTGCCACCGGAAACGACTGGTGGTTCCACGCCAAAGGCGCGCCCGGCTCTCACGTCATCGTGAAGGCAAACAGCCGGGAGCTGCCCGACCGTACCTTCGAAGAAGCGGGCCGTCTGGCCGCCTATTATTCCAAGAACCGGGGCGGCGACAAGGTAGAGATCGACTATGTACAGAAGAAACAGGTAAAAAAGCCCGGCGGCGCGAAGCCCGGTTTTGTGGTATATTATACCAATTATTCCCTGATGATTGATTCAGATATTTCGGGTATCCGGCAGGTAGATTAAGAAAGTTAAGATATTCTTAATACTCGGCCCGTCCCGTTGCTTTTTGCCTGCCAAACGCTTATACTGAAAGCAGAACGTATGAGCGGGAATTGCCGCTCATACCATTTTTCTCTACAAGGGAGGATTTTATTATGAAGTATACGAAAAAGAAGAAATTACTTTCCTTTTTCCTGATTTTCACACTCTGTTTCGGGCTGCTGACGCCCACATTCCGGACTGAGGCAGCCAGAGCCACCGGAACGGTCAAGAACCGCATTCTCAATGTGCGTTCCTCCGCTTCCACCAGTTCTTCCATCATCTGCAAGCTGTCCCAGGGAACTAAGGTATCCATTATCTCTGAGACCACCGGCGATGACGGCCTGAAATGGTACGATGTGTTCTTTGCCTATGGCGGCGACGCCAAGGAAGGCTATATCCGGGCGGATCTGCTGAATGTATCCGGAAGCGTATCCGGTTCTTCCGGAAGCGCTTCAAATAATTCCTCTGGCTCCGACAACAGCAGTTCGTCCGCATCCGGGCAGAAGTATGTGAAACCGGCTGTGGCTATCATCCGTACCTACGCATCCACCAATGCAGACATCCGTACAAAGCTGGAACGCGGCACGGCAGCTTCCGTTATCTCTTCCAAAAAGGGCGATGACGGCAGAACCTGGTACAAGATTTCCTTTACAAAAAATGGTTCTGCCATGGAAGGCTACATCCGCGGCGATTTGCTGATCGACACTAACCCGGGCGGTTCTGCTTCTTCCACCGATGTATCCGGAACCCGCTATGTAGTTCCTGACAGCGGCGTGTCTGTCCGCTCCTATGCCTCTACCAATGGCGATATCCGCTCCAAACTGAATAAGGGCACAGCTGTCAGTCTGATTACTTCCAAAAAGGGCGATGACGGACAGACCTGGTATAAAGTATCTTATACCGTAGACGGCTATAAGCTGAACGGTTATATCCGCAGCGATCTGCTGACAGACAAGAACCCGGCAGGCGACTCCGGTTCTTCTAATACTTCCTCAGGAAGCGCCTCTACCAGCGTCACCATCCGTCCGGCAGTAGCCAATATCCGCTCCTACGCTTCCACCGGAGCTGATATCCGCTCCAAACTGCCCGCCGGAACCACAGCTACCATCATTTCCGAAAAAACCGGCAATGACGGCAAGAAATGGTATAAAATCTCCTACACACTGAACGGTAATACCATGCAGGGCTATATCCGTTCCGATCTGGTAACCATGGGCGCTGCGGCCAACACCTCCGGCTCTTCCGGAAATTCTTCATCCGGCAGCTCCTCCGGCGGCGTCGCACAGGTTCGAAGCTACGCTTCTCCCAACGCGGATATCCGCGCCACGCTGGAAAATGGCACTAAGGTAGCGATTATCAAAGAAAAAACCGGGGATGACGGTCAGAAATGGACCAAGATTTCTTTCACACAGAACGGTGAGAAGATTGAAGGTTATGTTCCTTCTTCTCTGTTAAAATAAGCTTCCGGATTTGAAAAGGGCCTTCGCTTTTATGCGAAGACCCTTTTTATATCTCACTTTTATGCCGGACAGAACCGTTTTTCTGCCTCCCTTGCCGCCGCCAGATTTACCAGATTCAGAATCGCCTGCACCACCTGATGGCAAATGCGGACAATATACTCACAATCCTCCTGCACGCCGTGCTTCATTTTCAGATAATCCTCATGGGCCTTCTTAACAAAGCTGCAGACTGCCTCCGGCGTCTCAAACTTTTTCGCGTCAATCCGGTCGCGAAAGGCCTTACCACTCTTTACGTATTCCCGAAGGCGGAATTTCAGTTCTTTCTCATACACGCAATGATCTTTCAGATTGCCGTCGTAGATCTGATTGTGCGGGAAGGTAAAATAATCCGCAATATAATGAATGATTTCACCCAGTCGGCGCATAAAGGCGCGTCCATTGTCCAACAGCAGACCGGAATCCGCGGACAGTACACAGATACGTTCCTTCACCAGATCAAAGGTTCCATTGAACTCGTGACGCTGGGTCAGAAAGGAAGGCTTGCAGTCCGGGAGTATGCTTCCCAGATAGAACGCTTTCCTATGATGTGTCATCACCGGAACCTGCATGTCCTGCGCAATGTATCTGGCCAGTGAAATATGTGATTTTTTTCTCATTTATTACCTCCATCCTCACGGCATCTTGCCGCTTATATAGTTTCCCCTCGTAAAACACTACCTTTTCTATCATACTCCAATCATTCCAGGTTGTCTATCACTAACTTTTACAATATTCCATAAATTTCAGCATTATTTTTTGACTATTTTGGTGTTTATCTCCTCTTTTTGTTATGAAAAATGATGAACTTTTTATAAACTTCGCGTTTTTGCTTGATTCAGACCTGAAAATTCAGTACACTAAGATGAATGACGCAGGATGGATGGTGGATTTATGAAACATGAGATGCAAAGTCAGGCTACGAAGCAGGCGCTGGTGGATTCGCTGAAGCAGCTTCTGACGAAAAAGTCGTTTTCGAAAATTACGGTCACGGAGATCGTGGAAAACTGTGGGTATAACCGCAAGACGTTTTACTATCATTTTGAAGATATTTATTCGTTGCTGCGCTGGATGCTGGAACAGGATCTGCTGTCGGTGGTGGACAGCAATGAATTAACGTCTGATCCGGAGAAGGTAATCCGCTTCGCTCTGAGTTATATTAAGCAGAACCGGCAGCTTCTGACCTGCGTTATCACAGAGCTTGGTCATGATGAGCTCCGCAATTTTCTCTATGATGATTTTGCCGCTCCCATCCGTATGGTGATTCAAAAAGCCGAGTCGGAGATTGGACTTACGTTGGACGACGCTTATCGGGAGTACCTGACTTCTTTTTATACCAGCGGTATGACGGGGATGATTATCCGGGTGCTGCTTCGGAAGATTTCCTCGGAAGATGAGTTTATTGAAGATATGATTACGACGTTTCATGTGTCGCTGACGGCGCTGGTGCAGGCGCGGGGGCACAGGATGTAAAACATAATAACCTCCGATCAAGCAAGGCACACTCTCTTTCCTGACGTTACAGGACGGTTAAGTTATCCTGCGATTTAGGATATCGGTTGTTTTGGGTTCTACGTTTTTCCATATTCTATTTTGTTTCACTATTTTTTATTTATATTACCGTCTTGTTTTCCGTACGTTTTTCTATTAGGATACATAATCAAATAAGGACAGCTGATTGGACTCCGGCAGGTCGCCGAGCAGCCCCAGGTCGCCCATGAAGTCGATGACGGTCTTTGACAGCTTGCTTCGTGTCCGCAGGTCGTCCCTGGACAGGAAGGGGCCGTCTTTGGCGGCGGCTTCCAGCTGGTCGGCCGCTTTGTCGCCCAGGCCCTCGATGGTACTTAAGGCGGGCATCAGTTTGCCGTCGATGATCTGGAAATGGTGGGCCTTCGCCTTATAGATGTCGATGGGCCAGAATTCGAAGCCTCTGGCGTACATCTCCTGTACGATGTGCATGTCCTTCATACTGTCCTGCTCCTTTTTGGACAGAGAATCGCTGCGGCGCTTGTAGTCGGCCATATAGTAAGCCAGCCGCTCCTTGCCCTGGCACATGAGCTCATAGCTGAAGGCGGACGCTCGGATACTGAAGTAGGCCGCGTAGTAGGCCAGCGGATAGTTGATTTTGCAGTAAGCGATTCGCCAGGCCATCATAACGTAGGCCGCTGCATGGGCCTTCGGGAACATGTACTTGATCATTTTACAGGACTCGATATACCAGTCCTCCACACCTTCCGCCTTCATGGCGTCTATCCATTCAGGCTTCAGTCCTTTTCCCTTTCGCACACTTTCCATAATGGTAAATGACAGGCTTGGCTCCACGCCCTGATGTATCAGATACAGCATGATATCGTCTCGGGTACAAATAGCTGTGGAAATGGTAGCTTTTCCCTCTTTGATGAAGCGCTGGGCGTTGTTCAGCCACACATCGGTACCGTGGGACAGTCCGGAGATTCGGATCAGGTCCGAGAAGGACTGGGGCTTGGCGTCACACACCATCTGGATTACGAAGTCGGTGCCGAACTCGGGGATTCCAAGACACCCCAAAGGACAGCCGTCGATATCCTCCGGCCTGATGCCGAGAGCCTCTGTATTCTTGAACAGGGACATGACGCCCTGGTCGTCCAGGGGAATCGTTTTCGCGTCCAGGCCGGTCAGGTCCTCCAGCATACGAATCATGGTCGGATCATCGTGTCCCAGAATATCCAGCTTCAACAGGTTGTGGTCGATGGAGTGGTAGTCAAAATGGGTGGTGATAATGTCCGTGGTCATATCATTGGCCGGGTGCTGGATCGGCGTAAAGGAATGAATTTCCTCGCCGTGGGGCAATACGACGATACCGCCCGGGTGCTGACCCGTCGAACGGCGCACACCCACGCAGCCCTGGACGATCCGGTCGATCTCACAGTTTCGCTTGTGCTGCCCCCGCTCCTCGTAATAATTTTTCACATAACCGAAAGCAGTCTTATCCGCCAGGGTTCCGATGGTCCCTGCACGGAATGTCTGTCCTGTACCGAAAATGACCTCCGTATACTTATGGGCCTTGGACTGATAATCGCCGGAGAAGTTCAGGTCGATATCCGGCTCCTTGTCGCCCTTGAATCCCAGGAAGGTCTCGAAGGGAATATCGAAGCCTTCTTTCTTCAGGGGACCGCCGCAGACCGGACAGTTCTTGTCCGGCATATCGCAGCCGGCCGCACCCGCGTATTTGCACACCTCTTCCGACTCGAAATCACTGTAATGGCAGGCCGGGCAGTAATAATGGGGCGGAAGCGGGTTGACCTCGGTGATTCCTGCCATGGTGGCTACGAAGGAGGAACCTACAGATCCTCGGGATCCTACCAGATAGCCGTCCGCATTGGATTTCCACACCAGCTTCTGGGCAATGATATACATAACCGCGAAGCCATTGGAAATAATCGAATGCAGCTCCTTCTCCAATCGCTCCGTTACCACCTGGGGCAGATCTTCGCCATAGATGGAATGTGCCTTTTCATAGCAGATATCACGCAGGGTCTGATCGGAATTTTCGATAACCGGCGGACACTTATCCGGGCGCACCGGGGAAATCCGTTCAATCATGTCCGCGATCTTGTTCGTGTTAGTTATAACTACCTCTTCTGCTTTATCACTTCCGAGATATTCAAATTCTGCCAGCATTTCCTCGGTGGTACGCAGGTACAGGGGAGCCTGGTCGTCCGCGTCCTTGAAGCCCTTTCCGGCCATGATGATACGGCGGTAGACCTCATCCTCCGGATTCAGGAAATGCACGTCGCAGGTGGCCACCACAGGCTTGTGGAACTGCTCGCCCAGGGACACAATCTTTTTATTCAGACGAATCAAATCATCCTTAGACTCAAAGGTGGGACGCTCTCCCCGCAGCATAAACTCGTTATTTCCCAGAGGCTGGATTTCCAGATAATCATAGAAATTCACCAGTCTCGCGATCTCCTCGTCGGGGGCAGACCGTACCAGTGCCTGGTACAGCTCTCCGGCCTCGCAGGCAGAACCCACGATAAGGCCCTCCCGATGCTTCTGAAGCACGCTTTTCGGAATTCTGGGCACACGGGCGAAATAGTCCAGGTGGGACCAGGAAACCATGCGGTACAGATTCACCCGGCCAATCTCATTTTTCGCCAGAATGATGACGTGGTGGGATGGCAGCTTCTTAATGGCGTCCGCGTCCAGGGTACTCATCTGGTTGACGCCGTTCAGGTCGAAGATATCCCGTTCCTTCAGCATTTGCACAAACTTCACGAAGATTTCAGCGGTACAGCCCGCATCGTCCACGGCCCGGTGATGATTTTCCAGGGATACATTCAATGCCTTCGCCACATTATCCAGCTTATAACGGTTCAGCTGAGGCAGTAAAATTCTCGCCAGCGCCACTGTATCTACTACTGTAAATTCACAGGGCAGCCCCTGTCGTTCGCTGTTCTTTCGGATAAAGCTCATATCAAAGCCGGCGTTATGAGCCACCATGACCGCGCCCTTGCAGAAATCCAGAAACTGCGGCAAAATTTCCTCGATGGCAGGCTCGTTCATAACCATTTCATCACTGATGCCGGTCAGCTTCTCAATCTCGAAGGGAATCGGAAGCTGCGGATTTACGAATACACTGAACTTGTCAGTGATTTCGCCCTTTTCCACCCGCACAGCCCCAATCTCGATGATCCGGTCGTTTTCTGCGGAGAATCCTGTCGTCTCGATATCGAATACCACATAGGTATCATCCAGGCTCTGTCCGGCTGCGTCGGTGACAATATCCTTCAGGTCGTCCACCAGATAGCCCTCCACGCCGTAGATCACCTTGAAATTATCGCCCTTTTCCAGGCTGTGGCTGGCGTCCGGATAGGCCTGTACCACGCCGTGGTCCGTCACTGCGATGGCTGTATGGCCCCAGGACTTGGCACGCTTGATGATGCTCTTTACATCCGAGACGCCGTCCATATCGCTCATTTTCGTGTGACAATGAAGCTCCACGCGCTTCAGCTCGCTATTATCCGTACGGGGCGCCCGGAAATCTGAGGATTTCTTGATGCCTGTCACAGAGCTGATGGTCAGCTCATTATCGAAGCGATCCATGGCAGTCAGACCCTTCAGCTTGATAAAAGATCCCTGTTTTACCTTCTCCCGGAAGGCTTCCATCTCGTCGTTTTTCTCAAAGATCTTAATGCGGATGGTATCGGTATAATCCGTCACTGTAATGGTTACAATGGTTTTCTCGCCACGGATCTCCCGCTCATCCCAACCGGTGACCTGGCCATGGATGACCACCTCGCCCATTTCCCCAATGACCTGCACCAGATCTGTAATCTCGCTGTCATCGAAATCCCGGCCATACAGTACATCCGGATTATTGCTGGCACCCCTGCTTCGGAAGCCTCCGCCGGAACGCAGAGTCTTACCATATGCGTACTCGCTCTTGCCGAAATTGCCGAAGTTCTTTTTACCGCCGTCCGCTTTGGCCGCCGTCTTCTTCTCGACCTTTGCCCTGTCGGGGCTTCCCGCGCCGCCTGCTGCCGCGATTTTGCTATCCGCGCTTTCCGCATTTTCCGCGCTCTCCGCCGCGTCCGCTGCCTGCTTGGCCGCCCACATGGCCGCGTTCAGTGCCTCCGCCTGCTTCTCCACGTCCGCCCGGCCGCTGCGCCTCTTCTTTTCTTCCTTTTTATCCACAAACTCCACCCGGATTTTCACATCCAATCCACATCGTTCCGTGAAAATCTTATACAAAATGCGGATAAGTTCATCGGCTGCGTCCTCGCCCAGGGTGGTTTTCGTAAGTTCCATTTTCAGGACATTACTCTCCGGGAAGCTGATTTTCGCGCTCCGGAACAGGTTGTACTCCAGCATGCTGTAATTACGCAACTCAAAAAGAATACTGTCCTTATAGAGCCCCATCAGGGTCTCTGGGTTGTACTGTCCCGACAGCTCGTAGCGCTCCAGGATCTTTACCGTAATGTCAGCGTTGCCAAACAACTGCCTTTTTAAAGTCTTTTCAAGCTGAAAAAGCTGCTCCTTATGGATCAGCTTTCCGCTCACAAGATATACTCTTATGAAATTTTTTGCCCGGTTAGAAGTGACCTTTTCCACCTGCACCTGCTCCAGAAGGTCTGACAGACCTTTTTCCACATGCAGAGGCGGAAATACCTCTGCGAACATTTTTACCATTGACAGTTCTCCCTAGTTCTCGTTCCAGTGTAACAGCTCCTCGCGCAGCGCGCCCAGAAGCTCGCTCTCCGGCATTCGCTGTACGATTTCGCCCTTCTTAATCAGCATACCAGTGCCCTTGCCGCCCGCGATTCCGATGTCGGCCTCCTTGGCCTCGCCCGGTCCGTTGACCACACAGCCCATGACTGCCACCTTGATGTCATCCAGCGGAATATCTTCTACCATGCGCTCTACCTGGTTGGCTAGGCCGATGAGGTCAATCTGGGTTCTTCCGCAGGTAGGACATGACACGACCTCAATGCCGCCTTTGCGGAGCCCCAGCGTCTTCAGGATACGTTTTGCGGAGCGGATCTCCTCCAACGGATCACCGGTCAGGGATACACGGATCGTGTCGCCGATGCCCTGGTACAGGATGATACCCAGTCCCACGGCGGACTTGATATTGCCGGAATACAGGGTGCCGGACTCGGTGATTCCCACATGGAGGGGATAATCGGTCTTTGCGGCAATCAGTTCATGGGCCCTGGCGCACATCATCACGTCGGAGGACTTGATGCTGATAACCAGATTGTCATAGCCCATGTCTTCGATGAGGTGTACCTTATCCAGGGCGCTCTCCACGATACCCTCTGCGGTGACGCCGTGGTATTTTTCCACCAGCTCTTTCTCCAGGGAACCGCTGTTGACGCCTACGCGGATGGGGATACTGCGCTCTTTCGCAGCGTCTACTACGGCCTGTACACGTTCCCTGCTTCCGATGTTGCCCGGATTGATACGAATCTTGTCCGCGCCGTGCTTGATGGCCGCCAGTGCCAGCTTATAATCAAAATGAATATCTGCCACCAGCGGAATCGTAATCTGCTTCTTAATCTCAGTCAGCGCCTCCGCTGCCTCCATGGTTGGAACCGCGCAGCGGATAATGTCGCAGCCTGCCGCTGTCAGGGCCTGAATCTGCGCCACCGTCGCCTGCACATTCTCTGTCTTTGTGTTCGTCATGGACTGAATCAGGATCGGATTGCCCCCTCCGATGACCCGGCCGCCAATTTTAATTACTTTTGTATGTTCTCTCATCCCATTCTTGCCTCCCGCAATTCTTTTTCCTTTTTGAAACGACTCTGCTTCTCTACATTTAACACCATGCCAATCTCAAATAGCAGGAATACCGACGCCGTTCCTCCGTAACTGAAGAAGGGCAGGGTAACGCCCGTGGTCGGAAACAGGCTGGTGACTACCATCAGATTCAACACGACCTGCAGGGCCACATGGGAAAAGACCCCGATGGCCAGCAGACGCCCGAAGGTATCCTCCGCCTCCTGTGCCACACTGTAAAGCTGATATAGCAGGTAGATAAACATCAGGATAATCAGCCCCGCGCCAAAAACGCCAAGCTCCTCACAGATAATGGAAAAAATCATATCATTATAAGGCTCCGGAATACGGCCCAGCTTCTGGATACTATTTCCAAGCCCCTTTCCAAAGAGCCCGCCGGAACCGATAGCGTACAGCGCCTGCAGGGACTGATAGGCCTTGTCCGACTCATAAGAATAAGGATCCAGCCACGCCAGGATACGGGCGCCACGAAAACCACCGTTTCCACTGCCCACATCTCCGGAATCCAGCTTTTGCTTCAGATAGAAAATCAGCGCTCCGACTCCCGTGGCTCCCGCTCCGCCCATCAGCATAAAGGGCCAGTACTTCGGATATACCATAAAGGCCATCAGGAAACTGATGCCCAATACGATGGTAGCCGTACTCATATTGTTGCTGATTTTCAGGATCATTACAGACACCACAGCCGTCGGAATCAGAACCGTGATAAAGTTCTTCATATTATCCAGCCTGCCGGAATAATTGCCTATCAACGTCGCGGAAAATAAAATCATCGCCACCTTGACCGGCTCCGCCACCTGGAACTGACCAAGACCCGGGATACGGATCCATCGGGTCGCGCCCTTTACGGTGACGCCCAGTCCCGGCACCTTCAAAAGCAAAATGAGCACAATCGAAGCCAGAAACCCCAACATCGCAAAATGCTTCCAGAAATGATAATCCACATTGGCGACAAACAGCATCACCACAATGCCCAGGATGCTGTATTTCAGCTGACTCATCAACAGAAAGGTGGGATCATGGTTGAACGCGTCACTCATACTGGCCGTATAATAGCTGGCACTGTATATCATCACCAGACCAAAGACGATCAAAAATAAGACGGCCACGATCAGGTTCATATCATAACTGAACAGATAAGAGAGAACTCTTCTCTTTTTCTTTTTTTTCGCCATCTGGCACTCCTTTTTGAAACTCGTTTACTTTTTATTATACTTTCTTCCCATCCCTCTTGCAAGCTGAAAACGGATATCCGTCAAAGAAGAATCCTGCAAAGCAGGATTCTTCGCCTGCGGCGGGTCGCCTCAGCGACACAATTCCACTCCGCCGCAGTGCGATCCTGCCCGAAGGGCTTTGTTATGTAATAGGAGATTCCAACGGAATTTTCTATTACATAACAAGAGACAGGACAAGTCTCCTTATCCCGTCTCTTATGTAACGTAAAGTGCCGTCTTGTTTAAAAATTACTCTACGACCTTGATCCAGCCCTTCGGAGCCTCGATGCGGCCCATCTGGATACCTGTCAGGGTGTCATACAGCTTCTTGGTAACCGGTCCCATATCGGTCATGCCGCTGGGGAAGCAGATCTCGTTGCCGTGATCTACGATCTTTCCTACCGGAGAAATTACGGCTGCTGTTCCGCAAAGTCCGCACTCCGCAAACTCCTTTACCTCTGCGAACGGCACGGTTCTCTCCTCTACTTCCATTCCCAGGTACTCTTTTGCTACGTATACCAGAGAACGGCGCGTGATGGACGGAAGAATGCTGTTGGACTTCGGAGTTACCAGCTTGCCATCCTTCGTTACAAACAGGAAGTTTGCTCCGCCTGTCTCCTCTACGTTGGTTCTGGTCGCCGCATCCAGATACAGGTTCTCATCGAAGCCCTCCTGATGCGCGGTTACGATAGCGTGCATACTCATGGCATAGTTCAGACCTGCCTTGATGTGGCCTGATCCATGGGGCGCCGCACGGTCAAAATCAGATACCTTGATGGTAAGGGGCTTTACACCGCCCTTGAAGTACGGTCCTACCGGAGTACCAAATACACGGAATTGATACTCGTCAGCCGGCTTTACGCCGATAACCGGGTTGGTTCCGAACATATACGGACGGATATACAGGGTTGCGCCTGTTCCGTAAGGCGGTACATATGCTTCATTTGCCTTTACTGTCTGTACAACTGCGTCTACAAAACGATCCTCCGGGAATACCGGCATCTCCAGACGCTTTGCAGACTGAACCATACGCTCTGCGTTCAGGTCCGGACGGAAGATAACCGTCTTGCCCTGCTCTGTGGTGTATGCCTTCATACCCTCAAATACCGTCTGTGCGTACTGCAGAACGCCTGCACACTCATTCAGGACTACATTTGCGTCATCGGTGAGACCGCCCTCATCCCATGCGCCATCCTTAAAGTTGGATACGTAACGCTTATCTGTCTGTACGTAACCAAAACCGATATTTGACCAGTCTAAATTTTTCTTTTCCATGTCAAAGCTCCTCCTTACACTCATTCAGTAATTTTCTGATTTTCCTTTCGGGATTCCTGAAAATTCACTCCAGCCGTATGCCTGTATTTACACTGAGGCTGCCGCGGTCTTACCCGTACTGAACTTTAATTTTTTATATTATAGATCAGTTTCTTTGATACTGCAATGAGAAAAAGTGTGAAATTTCCTATTTTTTTCGTTCGTATTTACAGAAGGTGAACTCCAGGTCGAAATAGGTCTTCTCGTCGCTCTCACCGGTCAGCTCCCACTCCGGATCCTCCTCCAGGTTCGGGAACCAGGCGTCAGCCATGTATTCATGATCGATGTGGGTCACATGGGCCACATCGCAGTAGGGAAGGAACTGCCTGTAAATGGTATCACCGCCGATGACATATACATCCTCCGGCGGGTACTCGCTGATAAGCTCCAGCGCCTCTTCTACCGTGTGAACCACCTCTGCGCCCTTCACTTTGTATTCCGGATTCCGGGTCAGCACGATGTTTGTGCGGTTCTTTAAGGGAAGACCGTTCGGGAAGGTCTCCAGGGTCTTGCGGCCCATGACAACCACTTTTCCGGTGGTGGTGGTGCGGAAGAACTTCATGTCCTCCGGGATGCTGACCAGCAGCTTGTTCTGGTAGCCAATGGCCCAGTTTTTATCTACGGCAACAATTAAGTTCATAGTGAAAACTCCTTTTACATATTTTTACTTATCATACTTTCTTACATACAACAGTCGCAAGCACCTATACCGCAATGGGAATATCCTTAATCTGCGGCTCTGTCTCATACCCTTCCACATGCAGATCATCCGTGGTAAACGCGTAGAAATCCTTCACCTCCGGGTTCAGCCATACCTTCGGCGCCGGATGCTCCGGGCGCTCAATCAGCTCTCTGACAATGTCCACATGGCGGTCGTAGATATGGGCGTCCGCAATCACATGAACCAGCTCGCCGGGAACCATATCACAGACCTGGGCCACCATCATCAGCAGAATGGCGTACTGGCACACATTCCAGTTATTGGCCGCCAGCACGTCCTGGGAGCGCTGGTTCAGCACCATATTGAGCACCAGCTTCTCCTCGCCCGACCGCTTGGTCACATTATAGGTAACGCCGTAAGCGCAGGGGTACAGATGCATCTCACTCAAATCCGAAAATACATAAGTATTCGTCATAATCCGACGGCTGTAGGGATTCTGCTTTAGATCGAAAAGCACCCGATCCATCTGATCCATATCGCCCTCCTTGTAATGACTCTTCACGCCGATCTGGTAGCCATAGGCCTTGCCGATGGATCCGGTCTCATCGGCCCACTCGTCCCAGATATGACTGTTCAGGTCGTGGATGTTGTTGGACTTCTTCTGGTAAATCCAGAGGATCTCGTCCATACAGCTTTTAAGCCCCGTCCTTCGAAGCGTCAGCGCCGGAAACCCCTTCGACAAATCATAACGGTTCACCACGCCAAACTTCTTAATCGTATAGGCAGAAGTTCCGTCCTCCCATTTAGGACGCACCTTCTCCCCCTCGGTGCTGGTGCCGTTCTCGATGATGTCCCGGCACATCTCTTTAAATATCTGATCTGCATAACTCATGCGGTATCTTCCTCCCTGTCGCTCTCATCAGGTATTACGCTTTCTGAATCGTAATCCCTTTTCACTGTTTTCTATTATAGGAAATAATCGGCCTGTTTACAAGGGTTTGCACCCTATCGAAAATTTTTTTGATTTTTTTTTGAAAAACCTGTTGACAAATGAAACAAAATCCTGTAAGATACAACATGTCGCTGATGAACAGCAGCCGACACAACTGATGCGATAGTGGCGTAGTTGGTAACGCGCGACCTTGCCAAGGTCGAGACCGCGGGTTCGAGCCCCGTCTATCGCTCTCATCAAAAGGAATTCTGAAAAATCAGAATTCTTTTTTTGATCTGAATCATCAAAATCCATATATAGCCCAAATCTCCCCTGCTCCTGCTCTGCCCTTGAAAAATAAAATAAAATCTCCTATACTAAACTATGTAAGTTTTTAGAAAAATTTTTTTATCCTCAAAATACGGATATTAAATTTTACTGATATACAGGAGGACCCTCACCATGATCATTGATTTCCATGCACATATATTTCCCAATACCGTGGCACACCGGGCAGTCTGCAATCTGGAGCAGGTGGGCCGGGTAGTGGCTTATACAGACGGAACACTGGAAGACCTGCGTCATTCCATGAAAGAGGCAGGCGTCACCCATTCCGTGGTGCTCCCCATCGTCACAAAGCCCTCTCAGTTTCGCCATATCAACGAATTCGCCTGCTCCATCACCCACGAAGAGCCGGACGAAGACGGCCTTTCTATCATCAGCTTCGGCGGTATCCACCCGGACTCCCCGGACTATAAAGGCGAGCTCCGTGCTATCCGCGACATGGGTCTCAAGGGCATCAAGCTCCATCCCACCTATCAGAACACCTACATTGATGACATCCGCTATGAGCGCATCATCGGCTACGCCACAGAGCTGGGACTGCTGATCTCCATCCACTGTGGCCGGGATCTGGGCTTCCCGCGCCAGGTAAACGCCACCCCGGCCCGCCTGCACCACATGCTGGAGGATGTCTTCCCGGGCGACAAAGGCGACACCTCCAAACTGATCCTGGCCCACCTGGGCGGACACGATATGGAAAATGAGTCCGAGCAGCTTCTGGTGGGCGGCAGCTACTACATGGATCTGGCTTATATCCTGCGCCTGGCCCTGCCTGAACAAATCCTGCGCATGAGCCGCAACCACGGCATCGACAAAATCCTGTTTGCAACCGATTCTCCCTGGAGCGGGCAGAAGGAGGATGTGGAGTATATCAAACGTATCGGTTTCACCGATGATGAATTAGAGAAAATTCTCTATAAAAATGGAGCCAAACTACTCGGTCTCAAAAAATCTTAATTCCATACAAAGAAGCGAGAGAAATCCCCTCTCACCGGGTTTAGCTTGTTTTCCGTCGCTTCCGTTTGCGCTAGGCAGCGCCTGAAGGAGCCACTGTTTGAGGCCCTTTAGGGCTGAGTTTGGCGGTCAGGCGCGAATAAGCCGTGCGAACGGAAGCAGGAAAACTATGCGTTCCCGGTGAGAGGGGATTTCTCTCGCTTCGTCCGTCTATATTTACTTTTTCACAGCCTCTGTCCTAAGCTCATAGGTATTATATGCCCGTATAAGCAACTCCGATTCCTCACCTTCTGTCACGGGAACCGTGAAGGTGATGTCGTCGCCGGTTCCTTCCGGCCACAGATACAGTTTAGACCAGCTATCCCCTCCATCCAGGCTGTAGTCATAATACATGACGCGGCTGTCGGGATCTTCGGCGTGGAGCGCGATCCGGGCGTTCGCCGTGTCCTGACGGGTCAGTGTGTAGTAAACGTTGACCGGATCTGTGCTGTCGGGACGCACCGGAGATGATACAGGCTCAGGTGTGTCGGTTGTGGGCAGTTCCGGCAGATTTTTCCCCTTCTGCAGGCCAAAGAACGCGGCAATTCCGGCGGCGTCACATTTGCCGAGCTCTGCCAGCTTTTCATCGGTATTCATGCGTGCCCAGTCGTCATCCTGATCCATGTAACCGTGCTCGATGATGATAGCCGGAATCCTAAGCGCCTTGCTTTCCCGGATGATTCCATAGTAATCTGCCCCTTTGCTTCCAAGCCGTGTCTTCACCCCTTTGGATACGAAGCCGTCGCCGACCAGCCGGCTCAGCACCTGATCGCCGACACCCTTTCCCCAGGCGTAGTAGCTTCCGAAAGCTGAGGTGAATACTTCGGATCCGAAGAAATTGTGTTCCTCTGAGGCATTCAGATGCAGACTAATCAGATAGTCCGCGCCTACGGATTTTGCGTAGGCCGCCCGCTGTTTCAGGGTCAGGGCTTTGTCTGTCTCCCGTGTATACAGAACTTCCACATTGCCGTAGGCGGACAGCTCCACGCCTTCCCCCTGCGCC
>NZ_JBOKYU010000013.1:0-48491 GCF_051972735.1 Laedolimicola sp.
CTATATCTCCATGTTCCCACAGCTGGTGGCGGGTCCCATCGTCCAGTACGCGGATGTGGACGCCCAGCTTCAGAAGCGGGAAATGTCCCCGGAGAAGTTTGGAGACGGAGTCCGGTATTTTATAAGCGGCCTTTCGAAGAAGGTGCTTCTGGCCAACAATCTGGGCGTTATATTTCAGGAAATTACGGCCCTTTCCGGCCTGTCGGTACTGTCAGCCTGGCTTGGCGTGCTGGCCTATACTCTTCAGATTTATTTTGATTTCAGCGGCTATTCCGATATGGCCATCGGCCTTGGGAAAATGCTGGGCTTTGGATTCCGGCCCAATTTTAACTATCCCTACTGTGCGAAAAGCATTACGGATTTCTGGCGGCGGTGGCATATGTCCTTAAGCTCCTGGTTCCGGGAGTATGTGTACATCCCGCTGGGCGGTAACCGGGTGAAAGCAGGACGGCATATGTTCAATCTGCTGGTGGTCTGGATGCTGACCGGGCTCTGGCACGGGGCCAGCTGGAATTTTGTGGTCTGGGGCCTGTATTACGGAATTTTGCTGATTTTCGAAAAATATGTATTAAAAGGAAAAATCGAACAATGGCCGGTACTAAGACGGGTGTACACGCTGTTCCTGGTGATGACAGGCTGGGTGTTCTTCTTCAGCCCCAGTCTCACGGCGGCGGGGCAATATCTGGCGGCGCTGTTCGGACGGGGCGCAGCCGGCCTGGCGGATGCGGCGGGGCTTTATTACCTGACCACAGGACTTGTTCTGTTTATCCTGGCGGCATTATTTTCCACGCCGCTGCCATTTGGAATCTGGCGGAAGCTGCAGGAAAATGACTGGTGGGACGGTCTGATTTTAGTCGGATATCTGGCGCTGTTTTTGTTGGCAGTGGCATATCTGATTCGGGATACGTATAATCCGTTTTTGTATTTCCGATTCTGAAAACGGGAAAATAGATGGACAGAGGCTTACGATGAGAGACAGAAAAAATTTGAATAAAATATTGGGACTTGGCTTCGTGCTGGTGCTGGCCGGTTTTACTGCAGCCAATTTCCTTCATAAGGATATGAAATTCTCCGACACGGAAAACCGGATGCTGCAGCAAAAGCCTGCCTTCGGCCTGGCGGAGCTGGTGGACGGTCGCTTTATGAGCAGCTTTGAAAAATACCAGACCGATCAGTTCGCCTTCCGGGATCAGTGGATTCGCCTGCAGACGGCGGCGGATCAGCTGCTTGGCAAAAATAAATCCGGGGATGTATATCTGGGAGAAAATCAGCTTTTTGAGGAACCGTCGGAAATCGGAAACGAGGTGTGGAAAAATCTGGACGCCATCAATCACTTTTGCAGCCAGTATCCGGACGTGCATTCCTATCTGATGCTGGCTCCGGACGCGGCGTCTGTACAGAAGGAGCGGCTGCCGGGATACGTGCCGGTGGCAGAACAGGAGCAGCAGCTTCAAACGCTTCAGAGGTATCAGGAGGAACAGAACAGTTCGGTGACGGAAATCCCCCTGTATGAGACGTTGCGGGCGCATAAGGACGAATACCTCTATTACCGGAGCGACCACCACTGGACCACGCTGGGGGCCTGGTACGCCTATGAAAAGGCGGCGGAGGTGATGAACATTCCGGGAGTGGCGGAAAAGGCGGAGAACATCGGGGAAAAACTGTATCCGGTGACCGCGCAGTTTCAGGGAACCTTGTCCGCAAGGAGTGGTTATCAGGTTTCGGACGATACCATCGAGGTCTACTGGCCGGAGCCGGAGACTGAATTGGTGGTCACCTACGTGCAGGAGCAGACAAAATCAGCTTCCCTGTATGCGTCAGAGAAGCTGAGTACCAAAGACAAATATGGCATGTTTTTAAACGGCAATCATCCGTTGACCGAGATCCGAACCATGGCCTCCACGGGCCGGAAGCTGCTTCTTGTGAAGGATTCCTACGCCAACTGCTTCGTGCCTTATCTGACCGACGGCTTCGAAGAGATTGTGCTGGTGGATCCCAGGTATTATTACGACAATCTGGAAAAGCTGATGGGGCAGTATGGGTTCACGGATGTGCTGTTTCTCTATAATTTAAATACGTTTTTGGAAGACGACGTGTTACATTATGTATTGGAATAATAGCCGACAAAATAAGTCGTTTCCCTGGATATAGCTATTTATAAGAGTTGAAACGCCAGCTCCTGCTTTAAAAAGAACTTCTGCACCATCTGATCCCAGGCGTGCTCCAGAGACTTATCCATGGTAAAGAGATTTAAAGACAGGGCGGTAGTACAGATGACGTTTCCGTCCTCATAGCGGATATTTAAGGCCAGGCCGTTTACATCTCCCAAAGAAAAGGGGGAAGCGGTCTGGTTTAGTAATTTTTCCGTATTTTCCGGTGAGAGCTGAAAGGTAAAGCGAAAGCCCAGAGGTGTCCGTTTCCCCTTGATAAGCTCCAGGCAGAAGGGCTTTAATTCCTGCCAGCGCGCGAAACGGCGCGCAGAAAGCCCCAGGGCTTCCTGTTCTTCTTTTGTATAATAGTCCGGATGCAGATGCCCATCGAAATGGAAGGTGCTGTAGGTGATGATACTGCCCTCCACCACATGGAACGCATCGAAGGTCTGAGAAAGTAAAAGCTTATTCATGAAAGCCTTTACGTCTTCCATCTGAAAAGAAATCATAGAAACCTCCTGTGAAAATAGAATACAGCCTGTTTTTAGTATACACAGAACGAATCGATAATTCAATGAAAACAGAGCCTGGATTTGAAAATATCGTTTTATACTCGTTTTATAGGTAGTAGAGCTCTCTGATAAATAGTTCACAGAAAGTAAAAATTCATGTATACTGTGAGATAGAAAAACACGACAAAGGAGGAACATCCCTATGAATAAAATTGATCACGCCGAAAAACTCCTGCAGCTCACCGAGGAGGGGACTTCGCCCTTCCATGTGACCGCCAGTGTGGAGCGGCAGCTTCAGGAGGCAGGTTTTAAAAAAGTGCAGTTGGGAAAAAACTGGAAACTGGAAAAGGGAGGCCGTTACTATATGACCCACCACGGAACCAGTCTGGTGGCATTTACCATAGGAAAGAACTACCGGACCGGCGACGCCTTCCGCATGGCGGCGGCTCATACAGACTTTCCGGGACTGCGGATCAAGCCCTCGCCGGAGGTGAAGAAGGCGGGCTACCGCCAGCTCAATGTGGAAGTTTACGGAGGCGCCATTTTAAATACCTGGCTGGATCGTCCCCTGTCTGCCTCCGGGCGGGTGGCCCTTCGAAGTGACGACGTCTTCCATCCCCAGATGCGCTTAGTGGACTTTAAAAAGCCTTTCCTGACCATCCCAAACCTGGCTATCCATATGAACCGGGAGGTCAATAAGGGCGTGGAGCTGAACCGCCAGAAGGATATGCTTCCGGTCTTCGGCCTGGAGGCTTCCGAGGAGTTCCTGACCCGTCTGGCGGAGCGGCTGCAGGTGAAGAAAGAAGATATCCTGGAGTACGAGCTGGGACTTTACAATACGGATACCGGCGATTATCTGGGCCTTTCCGAGGAATTTATTTCCTCACCCCGTCTGGACAATCTGACCAGCGTGCAGGCCATTACCACGGCGCTTCTGGAAGGCGGAAGGGATCGGGGGATCAATGTGGCAGCATACTTTGACCATGAGGAAATCGGCAGTCGCACAAAGCAGGGCGCAGGCTCGACCCTTTTAAGCGCCGTGCTGGAGCGGATTCTTCTGTC
The DNA here is from genome assembly GCF_051972735.1 of Laedolimicola sp. Taxonomy (NCBI): domain Bacteria; kingdom Bacillati; phylum Bacillota; class Clostridia; order Lachnospirales; family Lachnospiraceae; genus Laedolimicola; species Laedolimicola sp. Next base: position 3,725 of record NZ_JBOKYU010000013.1, read on the forward strand.
CCTGGACGGAGGCCGAGACCAGTTTCTGGAGGCCTACGGGGACAGCATGCTGCTCTCCGTGGACGTGGCCCACGGAATCCATCCCAATCATACGGACAAGCATGATCCCACCAATCAGAACGTGCTGGGAAAGGGCGTCTGCATCAAGGAGGCCTGTAGTCAGTCCTACGCCACCGACAGCGAGGCCGTGGCCATCGTCCAGCAGATCTGTGACAGCGGGGAGATTCCCTGTCAGAAGTTTGTGAACCGCTCCGACAGTGCGGGCGGCAGTACCCTGGGCTCCATCGCGTCCTCCATTCTGCCCATCCGGACCGTGGATATCGGCGTTCCGCTTCTGGCCATGCATTCCAGCCGGGAGCTGATGGGAACCTCCGACCAGGAAAGCCTGGTGCGACTGGTGCAGGCATTTTACAGTTTATCATAAAAGGTATTGAAAAGCTCATAGCGTTGTGTTAATATGTAATGTAGTATTTAAAACTACATAAAATAATTTGAAGAACATGAGATTTTGTATGGAAACCGTGAAGATGTTGAGCGGTTGAAAATAGAGACAGTGGAGGAATGGGAACGTTATGAGTTATAAGATTGTCATGGACAGCTGCGGGGAACTGCCGGAAAGCTATAAGAAGGACGGGCATTTTGAACGTGTGCCGCTGACCCTGGATATTGACGGACATCTGGTAGTGGACGATGAGACCTTTGATCAGGCAGACTTTCTGAAAAGAGTGGCTGCCAGCCCCAATTGTCCCAAGTCCTCCTGTCCGTCTCCGCACCGGTACCTGGAAGCCTATACCTGCGACGCGGATCACGTATACGCGGTGACGCTTTCCGCAGAGCTGAGCGGCTCCTATAACAGCGCAGAGCTGGGTAAGAAGCTGTACGAGGAGGAATACGGGGAAAAGAAAATCCATATCTTTAATTCCCGCTCTGCCTCCATCGGAGAGACGTTGATTGCCCTGAAGATTGAAGCCTGCGAAAAGGCCGGCATGAGCTTTGAGGATGTGATTGCTGCCGTGGACGCGTACATTGCGGATCAGCATACGTATTTTGTACTGGAATCGCTGGAGGCCCTCCGGAAGAATGGCCGTCTGAGCAATCTGAAGGCCTTTGTGGCAAATGCCCTGAATATCAAGCCGGTCATGGGAGCTACCCCCCAGGGAACCATCTGCCAGAAGGATCAGGCCAGGGGCATGAACCGGGCGCTGAAGCGTATGGCCGATTACGTGGCAGAGGAGATAAAGAATCCGGCAGAGAAGATTGTGGCGATTTCCCACTGCAATTGTCCCGAGCGGGCGCAGTTTGTGAAAGAGGAGATCGCAAAACGGATTTCTGTGAAAGATTTCCTGATTCTGGATACAGCCGGAGTCAGCAGCCTCTATGCCAGCGACGGCGGCATTATTGTGGTGGCGTAAGGAAAAAGAATAATTTTTTCATAGCTTTTTCACAAAGTTATGCTATAATAAAAAGCAGCAGAACGAAGTCCGACTGGATTCCGTGAAAAAGCGAGAGAGGAAATCGAGATTATGAGTCAGGAAAAAGTAGATCGTTACAAAGAGCAGAAAGCCAACCGCAAGAAGATTATGGCAAGAGAAAAGCACGAGAAGTTCCTCGTGAAGCTTTGCGCAGGCCTGGTAGCGCTGGCGCTGGTTTGCTGGCTTGGCTATTCCATCTACGATAGTGCTAACAAACCGGATACCTCAGATGTAGCGATCACCACTACGGCGATTGATGAGTATGTGAACACATTGCAGCAGTAGGAGGAGAAAAGGAAGAATCGCTGCAAAATACAGTCGGGAGACACAGAAAGTGTGAGCGATATTTTGCAGCGATTCCTTAAATATTTAAGAAAACGGTTGACAAGTCAAAAAAATATGGTATTCTATATTTATAAATAAGTAGGTTTGTTACTCCTTCGGAGGCTTATCCTACAGACATTGATGTGTCTGGGATAATGTTCCGAAGTTTTTTTTGTGCGTAAAAAGGGGATTAAAGTGAGAATTATTAAAAATATCAACAACAACGTATCTCTGTGCCAGGACAGCCAGGGCAGGGAAATGATTGCTTTTGGAAAAGGAATTGGGTTTATGAAACCGCCCTGTGAGGTGCCTCTGGAGAAAATACAGAGAACTTTTTATAATATTCCGGAAAATTATATCCACGTGATGGAAGTGATCCCGGAAGATATTCTGGAGCTGGCGACAGAAATATACGATTATGCAAGAGAACGGCTCCAGCATACGCCCTCCAGTGTGATATTTACGCTGGCTGACCATATTCAATTCGCGATTAAAAGAGAGATAGAACATATCAGTATCCAATTGCCGATGCTTTATGAAATAAAAAATCTTTATCCGGAAGAAACGGAGATAGGAAAGTACGCAGTAAAATTGATTAACAGGAAGTTTAAGCTTCATCTTCCCAGGGAGGAAGCGGCAAGCATTGCTCTGCATTTTATCGGGGGAAAAGTTACAGCTGTTCAGCAAGCAAACAGGGATGAAAAAGATATTGTGGATCAATGTACTGGGATAATAGAAGAAGCCATGAAAATTCAGATTGATAAAAACGGATTTAACTATTCCCGTTTCCTGACTCATCTCCATTATTTGCTGGAAAGAGTAAAGAAGAATGAAAGTCTCAATACGGAAAATGAAAAAATGTACGAAGAGCTGAAGAGACAGTATCCCAAGGCTTACGAGTGTGCCCTGAAAATAGAAAAATATCTGAAGGTGCAGCTGAAAAATGAAGAAATACTGTATCTGATTTTACATATTAACCGGTTGTGTTCCAGAGAAGAAAAGGAATGACTGTAGTGAAACAATGTGAACGTCACAGCATGAGCGCGCAATGCTGTGTTGTTATAAAAAAGATTAAGGAGAATAGAGAGAAAAATGGCTAAGAAAGAGAAATACCAGGAGCTGGCAGAGAATGTAATTCCTCTGATTGGCGGAAAAGAAAACATTTCATTTTTTACACATTGTGTTACCCGCCTGCGGTTTGACTTAAAGGACAAAGGGCTGGTCAGGAAAGAGGAAATAGAAAAGCTTTCCGGAGTTGTAGGTGCACTGTGGTCCGGAGAACAGTTCCAGATCATCATTGGACAACAGGTAGATGAAGCCTATCAGCTGGTTTGCAAAACGGCTGGCTTGCAGGCACAGGATACAGGAAAAGAAAACGTTGGAGAAGATAGGAAAGAAAAACTGACCTGGCACAATGTGGGTAACAGGATTCTGAGTACATTATCGGGATGCCTGACTCCGATTATTCCGATCTTGATTGTATCTGCAATGTTCAAGACCCTGATTGCTGTGTTTGGGCCGAATATGTTGAACATTATGCCGGAAACGAGTGATCTGTACATTTTGTTCAATTTTGTAGGTGACGCATCCTTTTACTTCCTGCCGGTAGCGGTGGGTTATACAGCGGCCAAAAAATTTGGAGTGAATCCTCTCCTTGGAATTTTAATGGGAGCAATATTGATTCATCCGACCTTCAGTGCCATGGCAGATGGAGAAACCACGTTCCGGGTATTTGGAATTCCGTGTCTTGTGCAAAATTATACCTCCAGTATTTTCCCGTCCATTTTATCGGTATGGATTATGTCCTATATCGAACGCTTCTTTAACAAGAAGACACCGTCTGTGCTAAAACCGGTATTTGCACCGTTTTTGACAATTCTGGTAACGCTGCCCCTGGCGCTGTGCGTACTGGGACCGGCAGGACATTTCCTTGGGAAATATATTTCGGAATTCTTTTTGTGGATGGGAAATTCGGGCGGAATCGTAAAGGTTTTGGCAATCGCTATGGTTGCAGCCCTGTGGCAGTATCTTGTTATGAGTGGTATGCACTGGCTTCTAATCACTACTACAATGGTAGTGATGGCAGAGACAGGCCAGGAGTCTTTTGTACTGGCATCAAGCTGTTCAGCCTTTACGGTAGGTGGTATGTGCCTGGGAGTATTTCTCCGGGAAAAAGACGGTGAAAAGAAATCTCTGGCACTTTCCTATATTGTAGCTCAGTTGATTGGAGGAATTACGGAACCGGGTCTGTACGGTGTGGGCTTACGCTATAAAAAACCACTTTTGGGAATGATGGCAGGCGGTTTTGCAGGCGGTCTGTATGCAGGAATTATGAATCTGACTGCTTACCAGATTGTACCAGTGGGAAATTTCTTAAGCCTGTTGGATTTCCTGGGAGGATCCAATATGAACTTTATTAATGGTATTATTGCGGCAGTTATTGCATTTGGAGTTGCAGCAATCACGACTTACTTTATTGGATTTGAAGAAAAGAAAGTGGTGTAAATGAAAGAAATTATATTCAGAGCAGATGATTTGGGCTATTCAGAAGGTGTGAATTTGGGTATTGAAAAAACAATCAAAAAAGGGGTAGTCCGTACAGTTGGACTGATTGTAAACCTGGAACATTCCCAGGAAGGCTATGAAATGGTTCAAAATTTTGAAATCTGCCTGGGGCTGCATGTAAATATTTCGTATGGGAAACCAGTATCAGATGTATCAAAGCTGCCTTCTCTTGTAAAAGAAAATGGCTGTTTCCGGTCATCGAGCGAATATAACGGAGAAAAGGTAAAGATAGATTATGATGAGGTGTTCCGGGAGACAGAGGCCCAATATCTGCGCTTTCGGGAGATGTGCGGACGTGAACCGGACTATATGGAAGGACATGCGGTTCTGAATGAAATCTATTTCCGGGCTATTCAGGCAGTGGCTGGGAAATACGGGATACAATATATTCCGGTTCTGACCAGTCCGGAGAATTTTATGCTCATAGGAGGCAGACGCGTGCATTTCTGGATGGAAAGTATGCAGCCGGATTATGATCCCTGGCGGACATTCAGGACTATATGCGAAGGCTCCAGAGAGGATGTGGAGGTAATGATTTGCCATCCGGGGTTTGTTGATGATGAATTGTTGCTGGCGTCTTCACTTCTGATACCGCGGGTAAAAGAAGTGGCATTTTTGACCCGGGTAGAGCAGAATGGGATGCTCCAGCAGTATCAGGTAAAAAGCACAACATACAGGCAGCTGGAAAGTGAGGAGAGCGCGTGAAAATTTCTGTTCTTGTGACGCAAATGCTGATCTTGTTTCTTATGATTGGCTGTGGCTGGCTGAGTGGGAAAGAAAAGCTTCTGAAAGAGGAAATTATTCCAGATTTTTCAAGGATAGTGTTAAATATCGGTATTCCGGGAGTAGTATTATCTTCCGCAACAGGAGGGAGCAGATTTACGGTATCGGAGGTGCTTCTGTATTTGCTGGGATTTTTCCTGTTTAGTGTACTGTGTGCGTTGATGGCAAAAGCAGTGGTATGGATAACGGGTATCAAAACGGACAGAAGGCTGTATGAATTTATGTATATGTTTTCAAATGTGGGATTTATGGGGCTGCCGGTAGTAGAGGCAGTCCTGGGGAAAGAGGCACTGATTTATGCAGTGCTCTTCCTTTTGCCCAACAATCTGATGCTGTTTTCGTATGGAGAATATCTGATGCGTGATAAAAAAGGAATTTCTCTGAAAAAGCTGGGAAATCCTCCCGTCATTGCGTCGATGCTGGCCATTGTAATCTGTCTTCTGCATTTACAGCTTCCTCCGGTGCTGGAAAAAGCACTGACATCTATGGGCAATATTACGACTCCCATGGCTATGCTGATTATTGGTGCGTCATTGAGTCAGGCAAAAATCCGGGAAATGCTTGAGGATTATAGAATCTATGTATTTCTGGCAATAAAAATGCTGATACTTCCGATTCTCTATTGGCTGATACTGAGTCGTCTGCCGATTCCGGAGGAGGTTGTGGTCATGATGATCCTGATGATGGCGATGCCAGTTCCGTCCAATACCGTTATTTATGCCGGATTGTATCAGAAAAATATAAAACTGGCGTGTGAGGCTTCGGTATTGACCAGTCTGGTGTGCGTGATTACAATTCCGCTTGTGTTTGCGGTGATTTCTTTGTTTTAAATTACAAGACACATAGGGGGTGTTGCATATGCAACACCCCCGCATTTTTATTTCGATTTTTTCTCTTTCTTTTCAGCCTTCTCCGGAGCTGCAATATTATACTTCTCCGCATAAGCATTGAAGCACTCCTGATAAGCTTCGTCCCGCATGTGTCGGACGCTCTTTACGTACTCGTGGGTGTCGAATTCGGAACTGTCAGTCTCAATCATGGCAACGGCCACGTTGGAGCAGTGGGCTGCCACACGTTCCAGGTTGGTCAGCAGATCGTTGAAGGCGAAGCCCTGCTGGAATTCACATTTGCCCTCCCGGAGACGGGTGATGTGACGGTTCTTCAGCTCGTTGCAGAGCATGCCGATGAGCTCACGTAAGGGCTCCACCTTACGGGCAATCTCCAGGGAATCGGTGCAGAAGGCGTCTACCGTCAGGTCTGTGATTTCCCGGATAGAAGCGCTCAATACGCTGATTTCATACTGGGCAGATTCGGAGAAGCTGATCTTCTTCTCTGCCAGCTCCAGGGCCACCTTGGAAATATTGACGGCGTGGTCGCCCAGACGCTCAAAGTCGCTTAAGGTGTGCAGAAATTCGGATACCTGCTGGGTCTGGGTGCTGTTCATGGGCTGACCGGTCAGCTGCATCAGGTAGGTTCCCAGCTTGTCCTCGTATTTGTCGATGAGGTTCTCTTTCTCCTGAATCTTGTTGTATTTCTCCTGGGAGAAATCCTTCAGAAGGGCGAAGGAACGGCTCAGATTCTTGCGGGCCTTTTTGGCCATGCCGTTCATAGCGGTATGGCTCTGGGTGATAGCCAGGGCCGGGTAAGCCAGGAAACGCTCCTCCAGCAGATCGAAGTCTGCCTGATCCTCCAGCTCCTCCGGGTCATCCTTCACAAGCCAGAAGACGAATTTCTCGATGAATCCGATAAAGGGCACCAATACCAGAATGGTCGCCATACGGAACACGGAGTTCATAAGCGCAATGGTCACAGGCCGCATAGTCATATCCATGAACGGGAAATGCACGAAAGCATTGACCGTGTAGAATACAATGGACCAGAAAATCATACCGAACAGGTCGTTCAGCAGATAGATCAGGGCAGTACGCTTACCGTTCTTATTGGTTCCGATGGAAGAGAGAAGCACCGGACATGCCGCGCCGACGCCGATACCCATGGTAATCGGAAGAGCCGCCGCAAAGCTGATGCTGCCGGTCATGGACAGGGCCTGGAGGATACCGACGGAAGCGGACGCACTCTGCAGCACGGCGGTGAAAGCGATACCCACCAGAATACCCATGAACGGGTTCTCAAAGGTGGTCAGCAGATTGACGAAGTGGGGACTCTCCTTTAAGGGAGAGACAGCGCCGCTCATGGTCTGCATGCCTACCATCAGAATAGAGAAGCCCAGCATGATGTCGCCCACATTTTTATAAGTGGTCTTCTTCACGAACATCTTGAAAATGATACCGATGATAGCCACTACCGCGGAAATGGTAGCGGTGGACAGAAGCTGGGCGATGCCGCTGGAGCCGTCGATGTAAGACAGACAGAGGATCCAGCCGGTCACACTGGTACCGATGTTGGCTCCCATGATGATACCGATGGCCTGAGCCACCTTCATCATACCGGAGTTTACAAATCCGACCACCATGACGGTGGTAGCGGAGGAGGACTGGATGATGGCGGTCACGGCAGTTCCCAGAAGAATACCCTTTAAGGGCGTGCTGGTGAGCTTGTAGAGCACCAGCTCCAGCTTATTTCCTGCCACCCGTTTCAGTCCATCTCCCATCATGGACATACCGAAAAGGAATAGAGCGACTCCGCTTAACAGTGTCAGGATAATTGATATTCCATTCATTGTTTTTTCTCCTAAGTGTTTTTTTCATTTACACGAACATTTCTATTATATGATAATTTACGCGGGTTTTACAATCCCTTAACTGCATTTTTATGAAAATTCAATGTAAAATTTACAAAAACAGGGAAGGATGAGGAGGATCTGCCGAAGAACAGGCGCAGCCTCTAAAAACTTGAAAAGGGAAAATGGGTCTGCTAAAATAAATCTGTATCAGAAGAAAAGAAATAAAAGTCCATGGCAAAACGGGATGGACAGGGGATAAAAAGAGAGAAGGGTGAAGCAATGAAACAGACAGAAGAATGGAATGCTGCAAGAAGTCGGATAGAGAATCAGATAAAGGAACTGCGGCATCGGCTCCATACCTGCCCGGAGATCTCGGGGCAGGAACAGAAGACGAAGGCCGCCTTAAAGCAATTTCTGGAAGAAAATACCGGTTTGGAACTTCGCGGCTGTGGCGGAGGTTTTTACGCGGCATATCGAAGCGACATGGTGGATCCGGCGAAAAAAGGGATCGCCTTCCGGGCTGATTATGACGCATTGGCCTTACCGGAGGGCGGCGCGGCCCATCTCTGCGGCCATGACGGTCATGCGTCTGCCCTCTGCGGCGCGGCGCTTCTGTTGGAGCAGCAGATAAAAGAGGGGCGGGAACCGGGAAGAAATGTATTCTTTCTGTTCCAGCCCGCCGAGGAGACCGGGACGGGCGCAGCGACCTGCTGTGAGCTTTTTGAGAAGGAAGAGATCGGAGAAATCTACGGCGCGCATAACCTGCCGGGCTTTGCCTTCGGAGAAGTGTATACAAAGGAAGGAACCTTTGCCTGCGGCTCGGAAGGGCTGACCTTACGGTTCCTCGGAAAGCCCACCCACGCAGCCTATCCGGAGCTGGGCGTCTCCCCGGCCCCTGCTGTGGGACAGCTGTTGACCGGGATCCCGTCATTTTTAAATAAGAAAGAACACGGCTACAGCGGTATGGCTCTTTGCACCGTTATCGGCGTACAGATGGGCGAGAAAGCCTTCGGTGCGGCGGCTGAGAAGGCGGAAGTCTGGCTGACCCTCCGGGCGGAGCGGGGCGTGGATCTGAAAAAATTGCGTCAAATGGTACTGACCCGTGCGGAAGAACTGGCGGCACAGGACGGCCTTATCCTGGAGACAGAGGAGCAGGACGTCTTTCCGGCTACCGAAAATGACAGCGCCTGCGCCAAAAAGGTATTAAAAGTCTGTGGCGGCCGCATCCTGCCGGAGCCTATGCGCTGGAGTGAGGACTTCGGCCATTACCTGAATCGTTGCCGGGGGGCGTTCTTCGGCATCGGAGCAGGCGTGGAGCATCCGGGGCTTCACACAGAGACTTACGAGTACCCGGACGGGCTGCTCATGCGGACGGCGGAGAGCTTTTTAAAGCTCCTGTAAGATAGAAGGACAACATTCGGAGGAACAGAACGATGCTGATACGCTTATTTTCCTACATGAATCAATATAAAAAATACGCCGCCCTGGCGGTCGTCTGCATTATGACAGAGGGGGTATTTGAGCTGCTGGTACCGCTCATCATGGCCGACCTCATCGACGTGGGTGTGTCGAACGGCGACCGGGCTTATATCTATATGAAGGGACTGCAGATGGTGGGCTGCGCACTGATCGCGCTGGTGCTGGGCGTGGGAAGCGCCCGGTTTGCGGCGCTGACCGGCCAGGGGCTGGGCGCGGAATTGAGAAAGGCTGAGTATGAGAAGCTCCAGGGCTACTCCTTTGCCAACATCGACCATTTCCGCTCCTCATCCCTGGTGACCCGTCTCACCAGCGACGTGACCAATATTCAGAACGCAGTGTCCATGGGCATGCGCCCCTTCTGCCGTGGACCCATGATGCTGGTGGTGGCCACCGGCGTGGCATTTTCCATCAACCATACCCTGGCGTTGGTGTTCTTTGTGGCATTACCGGTACTGGCTACAGCTTTGTTTGTAATTACCATGAAGGTGCGTCCGCTTTATTCCCGGATGCAGACCGCCATTGATACGGTGAACCGGATCGTCCAGGAAAACCTGACGGCGGTGCGTATCGTCAAGGCCTGTGTCCGGGGCGACTATGAAGTAGAAAAGTTTGAGGAAGGCAATCAGAATCTGCGTCAGGAATCCGAGACGGCCTTTCGGTTAGCCGCCCTGAACATGCCGGCCATGCAGTTCGTCATGTACGGCACAATTCTGGCGATTCTGCTTTTTGGCGGTTATCTGATTCAGAAGGGCAGTATGAAGGTGGGCGAGCTCACGGGATTTTTAAGCTATGTGCTGCAAATTCTGAATTCCCTGATGATGATTTCCAATGTATTTCTGTTGCTGACGCGCTCGATGGCGTCCGGCGCCAGAATTCTGGAGGTTATCGACGAAAAGGTGGATCTGACGGACGAAAAAGTCCGGAACATCGAAGTGGAACGCGGCAGCGTGGACTTTGAACATGTGTGGTTCAAGTATAAAAAAGAGGCGAAGGAATATGTGCTTTCGGATATTTCCTTCCATATAGAAGCGGGCCAGACCGTGGGCGTCATCGGACAGACCGGCGCGGCCAAGTCTACGCTGGTGCAGCTGATCCCGAGACTTTATGACGCCACCGAAGGCGTGGTGAAGGTGGACGGCGTTCCGGTACAGGAGTATCCGATGGCGCATCTTAGGGAGGCAATTGCCATGGTACTGCAGAAAAATACCCTGTTTTCCGGAAGCCTCCTGGACAATCTGCGCTGGGGAAAGGAGGACGCTTCCATGAAAGAGATCGAGGAAGCCTGCCGCATCGCCTGCGTGGACGAGGTGTTGGAACGGCTGCCAGAGGGGTATGAGACCGAGATGGGTCAGGGCGGCGTCAATGTGTCCGGCGGCCAGAAGCAGCGGATCTGCATCGCCCGTGCGCTTTTGAAGAAACCGAAAATCCTGATTCTCGACGATTCCACCAGCGCTGTGGATACGGCTACAGAGGCGAAGATTCGGGAGCGCATGGGCGCGGCTCTGCCTGATATGACGAAAATCATCATCGGACAGCGGATTTCCTCTGTCCGGCACGCGGATCAGATTATCATTCTGGACGATGGGCGGGTCAGCGCCATCGGCACTCACGAGGAGCTGCTGGCCCGCAGTGAAATTTATCAGCAGATATACGAATCTCAGAAGGAAGGAGTGGAGCTTTAATGGCACGGTATAGTTATGTGGGCTACAAGCGGCCTAAAAATACGAAAAATACCCTGAAGCATCTCCTTCATTATATGGGACTTCATAAATGGATGTTTCTGCTGGTGGGAGTTCTGGTGTGTATCAGCACCGGGGCCAGCGTCATGGGAACCTATCTCTTAAAGCCGGTCATCAACCGCTTTATCATGCCCGGGGATATGAAGGGTCTGGTCAGCGCGGTGGCAGCCATGGGCGTCATGTATTTCTGCGGCGCGCTTGCGACCCTGGCCTACAACCAGCTCATGATCAAATCGGCTCAGACTGTGGTGCAGGAGATTCGAAGCGACCTCTTTGCCCATGTGCAGACCCTGCCGTTACAGTATTTTGACGCCCATACCCACGGGGAGCTGATGAGCCGCTTCACCAATGATGTGGACACGGTGCAGGAGGCCATGAACAATAGCTTCGCCATGGCGATCCAGAGCTTTCTGACCCTGGTGGGCACCATTGTAATGATGATGGTTCTGAGCGTAAGGCTGTCTCTGATTGTTATGGTGTTTCTGGTTATGATGGGCATTTTTATCCGGACAAACAGTAAGCGGAGCCGGAAATATTATCAGCGGCAGCAGGCAGAGCTTGGCAAAATTAATGGCTTTGCGGAGGAAATGATGGCGGGTCAGAAGGTGGAGAAAATCTTCAATCATGAGAAAATCAATTTCGATATTTTCTGCGGTCTCAATGAAAATCTGCGGAAGGAGTCCACAGACGCCCTGACCTACACAGGTATGCAGGTGCCCACGGTGGTCAGCCTTTCCTATCTGAATTACGCGGTATCGGCCTGTGTGGGCGGTATCTTTACTCTGAACGGCTTTCTGGATATCGGAAGCCTGTCATCCTATCTGGTGTTTGTGCGCCAGAGCGCCCTGCCTATGAACCAGTTTACGGCCCAGATTAACCAGATTCTGACGGCTCTTGCCGGGGCAGAGCGGATCTTCGATCTGATGGAGGCCGAGCCTGAGGCGGACGAGGGCGATGTGACCCTCTGCAATGTATTGGAAGAAAATGGAACGCTCAAAGAAATCGCGGAGCACACCGGTCATTTCGCGTGGAAGCTTCCGGCGGAGGAGCCGGGCGGCAGGACGGAGCTGCGGAAACTCCGGGGTGATGTGAAATTCGACAATGTGGTCTTCGGCTATGTGCCGGGAAAGCATATTTTAAATGGGATCTCCCTGTATGCCAAGCCGGGTCAGAAGATTGCGTTCGTGGGCAGCACCGGAGCCGGGAAGACTACGATTATCAATCTGATTAACCGGTTTTATGAGATGGAATCCGGCACCATCACCTATGACGGCATCGACATTCGGCGGATTCGAAAAGATGATCTGCGCCATTCCCTGGCTATGGTTATCCAGGAGACTCATCTGTTTACCGGAACCATTGCCGATAATATCCGTTACGGAAAGCTCGACGCCACCGACGAGGAGGTGCGGGAGGCAGCCCGAATTGCCAATGCGGATTCCTTTATCCGGCGTCTTCCGGACGGCTATGACACCATGCTTTACAGCGACGGCAGCAATCTGTCCCAGGGGCAGCGGCAGCTCATCGCCATTGCCCGTGCGGCCATAGCGAAGCCGCCGGTGCTGATCCTCGACGAGGCCACCAGTTCCATCGATACCAGAACGGAGCGGCTCATCGAGAAGGGCATGGACGCTATTATGGATGGCCGGACGGTCTTTGTTATCGCCCACCGGCTTTCCACGGTCCGTAATTCCAAGGCTATCATGGTGCTGGAGAAGGGTGAAATCATCGAGCGGGGCGATCACGAAGCGCTGCTTGCGAACAAAGGAAGGTATTACCAGCTGTATACCGGACAGTTCGAACTGGAATAAACTGGGAGAAAGATAAATTGTATACAAACAGGATTTCCAAAATCTGGATGATACAGAGGAAGGATATCCTGTTTTTTTACGATGTGGATATAGAAATAATCTTTTTCGTTCTGAAATTCCGGTAAAAAACAGAATTGTACTGAAAAAAAAACTGGAATATGGTTCTATTCTGCGCTAGAATAAAGTGATCATAAATATGGTGTTCTCGATACAAATTTAACAATATTGTCAAAAAAATCTCGAAATTGATCTAAGATTGTCTATTTTTTATCTAAAGTTGTATATCAAATCCAAGTGTGATAAAGTAAATACGAGACAAATGCTACAAAAGCATGAAGGAAGGAAAAAGCATATGTTCAAGAAGACATTTAAGGGCGGCGTGCATCCGGACGACGGAAAGCGCTACGCCAAGGACGCGTCTTACCGTACCTATCTTCCCCAGGGTGAACTGGTATTTCCCATGAGTCAGCATATCGGAAAACCGGCGAAGCCTGTGGTAAAGAAGGGCGACATGGTGCTGGCAGGCCAGCTGCTCGGCGAAGCGGACGGCTTCGTATCGGCGAACATCGTCAGCTCCTGTTCCGGAACGGTAAAGGCTGTTGAGAACAGAAGAACAGCATCCGGTGCGAAGGTAATGTCCGTAGTGATCGAGAATGACGGACAGTACACATTGGCAGAAGGCATCGGCGCTGAGCGCGATTACAAGACACTTGGCAAAGAAGAGATTCTCGGAAGTATACAGAAAGCAGGTATCGTGGGAATGGGAGGAGCCGGATTCCCGGTTCATGTGAAGCTCGCCCCGAAGAACGCGGATGAGATTCGTTATGTTATTGCGAATGGCGCGGAGTGTGAGCCTTATATTACCTGCGATGATCAGCTCATGCGCACAAGGAGCATGGAGCTGGCAGAAGGTATGCGGATTCTTCTGAAGCTGTTCCCGGCGGCAGAGGGTGTCTTCCTGATAGAGGATAATAAACCGGAAGCAATCGCAGCCATGGAAAAGGCCTGCGCAGGCGATGAGAAGCTAAAGGTTCACGCGGCGAAATGCAAGTACCCCCAGGGCGGCGAACGTTCTATTATCCAGGTCATCGCAGGTATTGATCTGAAGCTTGGCATGCTCCCGGCGGACGCGGGCTGCGTGGTAGACAATGTGGCGACCATGTACGCCATTTATCAGGCTGTATGCAAGTCTACACCATTGATGGAGCGTGGCTTTACCGTATCCGGCGATGCGGTCAAGGAGCCCTGTAACCTGATTGTGAAAATCGGAACCAACATGGCAGAGGTCCTGGAGGCCGCAGGCGGCATCCGGGATGGAAAGGAAGCGCAGAAGCTTTTAAGCGGCGGTCCAATGATGGGTATGGCGCTGGCTGATTTGAATGTGCCGATTTGCAAGAACAATAACGCGCTGACCGTGCTGGGGGAGGATCCGGTGGCGCTGGCAGACCAGCAGGAAACAGCGTGTCTGCGCTGTGGCCGCTGTATGAGAGTCTGTCCCTTGGGCCTGTCTCCCCAGGAGATGATGGACGCGGCCAAGAGAAGACGCTTTGTCCGCTACGAGAAGAAGCTGTATGGCCTGGAGTGTATCGCCTGCGGTTCCTGTACCTATGTCTGTCCGGCCAAGCGGCCCCTGATGCAGACCTTCAAGCAGACCAAGGCTGAGATTATGGCGAAGAAGAGAGCCGCGCAGGCGCAGCAGGGAGGTGCAAAGAAATGAGTAAACTGATGAATGTATCCTCCAGCCCCCATGTGCGGAGTAAGCTTACGACCAGACATGTCATGTGCGACGTGATTCTGGCCCTTCTTCCGGCGACGGTCATGGGCGTATACCATTTTGGAATTTCCGCGCTTGTGACGATTCTTACGTCTATTGCTGCGGCGGTTCTGACGGAGTTTTTATTTGATAAGGCAACCGGAAGAGAGAATACGATCACGGACTGCAGTGCCATTGTCACAGGACTTCTCCTGGCGCTCTGCCTTCCGAACGGCGTTCCCCTTTACATACCGGTTCTCGGAAGCGTATTTGCGATTCTGTTTACCAAATGCTGCTTCGGCGGTCTGGGCCATAATTTTATGAACCCGGCCCTGTCCGGACGCTGCTTTCTGCTGATTTCCTTTGCAGGCGTCATGTCCGCCTATACGGTAGACGGCGTCAGCAGCGCCACACCGCTGGCAGATCTGGCGTCAGGCAATGCGGTGAGCCTGGTACAGACCTTCCTGGGAGCTAATAACGGCGTTATCGGCTGTTCCACAGCAGGACTCCTGCTTGGAGGAATTTATCTGCTGATCGTAGGCGGCATTACCTGGGAGATTCCGGTGTCTGTGCTGGTATCCTTTACCGCATTTATTGCTCTGTTCGGCGGTCACGGCTTTGATGTGCAGTACCTGCTTATGCAGCTGGCTGGCGGCGGTATTGTGATGGGAGCCTTCTTCATGGCGACCGACCCGGTTACCTGCCCTCTGGGGTCCGGCGGACAGCTGCTCTACGGCGTGGTGCTCGGTATTCTGGCGGCGTTATTCCGTGTATTCGGAAGCTCCGCGGATTCTGTAAGCTATGCCATCATCATCTGCAATATGTTTGTTCCGCTCATTGACGAGATTTCCATTCCGACGCCCTTCGGCTACCGGAAGAAGAAAGAGGGCGGAAAGAAGATTCCGGCCGCAGCCATTGCGCTCTGCGTCATTACCCTGATTGCGGGTGTGGCTTTAAGCGGTGTATACAAGCTGACCGAGGGCAGGATCGCCGAGCAAAAGCTGGCGGAAAAGGCAGCTTCTTATCAGGAGGTCTGCCCGGACGCAGTAGAGTTCGCTTATGACGATGCAATTACTGCTAAGGTGGATGCTCTGAACGGTGAAGTATACGGAACTGATTTCGGTAAGGCTTATATCAATGAAGTAATCGTAGGAAAAGACGCTTCCGGCAATGTGGCAGGCTATGTCATCAGCGCTGCCAGCGGCGACGGTATGGACGGCAATATTACGATGTCTGTAGGCATCGCTTCAGACGGAACCGTAACCGGTATTTCCTTTACGGTCCTGAACGAGACCGCAGGTCTGGGCTCTCTGGTAGGAGAGGATGCTTTCAAGAGCCAGTTTGACGGTGTGAAGACGGATAAATTCACGCTGTTCAAGTCCGGCGGAGCAAGCGCGCCCGGCGAGATCAACGGCGTATCCGGCGCAACCATTTCCTCCAGTGCTGTAGTCAATGCGGTGAATGCTGCGGTAGACTTCTTTGAAAATGATATACAGGGAGGGAATTAAGCGATGAAACCTTGTACAGAACGCATCTATAATGGTGTAATAAAAGAAAATCCCACTCTGGTTCTGATGCTCGGCATGTGCCCCACACTGGCGGTTACCACCTCCTGCATGAACGGATTCGGAATGGGCGTATCCACGCTGGTGGTACTGGTGATGTCCAACCTGGTCATCTCCGCGCTTCGGAAGGTGATACCGGATGCGGTACGTCTGCCGGCTTATATCGTCATCGTAGCTTCACTGGTTACCGTAGTGGAGCTTCTGATGGAGGCTTATGTGCCTGACATCTATGACGCGCTGGGAATCTACATTCCCCTGATCGTAGTAAACTGTATCATTCTGGGCCGTGCGGAGGCTTATGCTTCCAAAAATCCGCCGCTTCTGTCCGCCATGGACGGACTTGGCATGGGTCTCGGATTTACAATTTCCCTTTCTGTCATCGGACTTATCCGTGAGCTTCTGGGTGCAGGTACCGTATTCGGCATGCAGGTGATGCCGTCCGCTTATAAGCCTATTGCTATTTTCATCAAGGCTCCGGGCGCGTTCCTGGTACTGGCGGTTCTGGTTATTATTATGAATTCCCTGAAGATCAAGAATCGTGCAAACGCCATGGTTCAGGGCTGCGACGGATGCTGCGCGACCTGTGCCCATGCGAAGGAAGAAGGAAAGGAGGCGCAGAAATAAATGAAATCATTACTTCTGATTATCATTACAACGGCGCTGGTGAATAACGTGGTATTAAGCCAGTTCCTGGGAATCTGTTCCTTCCTGGGCGTATCCAGATATATCAAGACGTCCTTCAGTCTGGGCGCAGCGGTTATCTTTGTCATCACGGTAGCTTCCGCAGTGGCGAATCTTCTGTACACCTTTGTACTGACGCCGCTGAATCTGGATTATCTGAAAACCATTGTCTTTATTCTGGTTATCGCGGCTCTGGTACAGATGGTAGAGATGTTTACCAAGAAGACCTCCCCGCCCCTTTACAAGGCGCTGGGAATCTATCTGCCGCTGATTACCACCAACTGTGCGGTTCTGGGCGTGGCCCTGACCAACGTACAGAATGAGTATAATTTTGTGGAAAGTGTACTGGCCGGATTCGGTACCGCAGTCGGCTATACCATTGCCATTGTTCTTTTGGCAGGTATCCGAAGCCGTATTGATGAGGAGGCTTTGCCAGCTCCCTTAAAGGGCGCGCCCATCGTGCTGATTTGCGCGGCGCTGATGGCGATTGCGTTCATGGGATTTGGCGGTCTGGCGCTGTCATAAGGAGGAGAATATGCAGGAAGTTATTATAGCGACATTGGTAGTAGGCGTAATCGGACTTCTGATCGGCGTAGCTCTGGTGGCAGTCAGCAAGAAGTTCGCAGTGGAGACCGACGAGCGCGTCGGCCTTGTAAGAGAAAGTCTTCCGGGAAATAACTGCGGTGCCTGCGGTTATGCAGGCTGCGACGCGGTAGCGGCAGCCATCGTGGAGGGCAAGGCTCCGGTCAATGCCTGTCCGGTGTGCAATGCGGAAGCAGTAAAGAAAATCGGCGATATCATGGGCGTGCAGGCGGAAGCCGCAGAGAAAAAGGTGGCCTATGTACACTGCGCAGGCAGCTGTGATAAGACCTCTGTCCGGTGCAATTATGTGGGTATTCATGATTGCCGGGCAGCGGTACTTTCCGGTATCTCAGTCTGGGAATGTGATTACGGCTGTCTGGGCTTTGGTTCCTGTGTGGAGGCCTGTAAGTTCGGCGCGCTCCGCGTGGAGAACGGCGTAGCCATCGTAGACGAGACGAAATGTGCCGGCTGTGGAAAATGCGCCAAGGCCTGTCCTAAGGGACTGATCGAGTTGGTACCGGCGGACAAGAAGATAGCGGTGCGCTGCGCAAGCCGCGACCGTGGACCGGCTGTGAAGAAGGCCTGCACCGCAGGCTGCCTGGGCTGCGGTATCTGTGCAAAGCAGTGCGAGCACGAAGCGATTACCGTGGACGGCAATCTGGCCCACGTGGATTATACCAAGTGTGTAGGCTGTGGTAAGTGCGCGGAGAAGTGTCCGATGAAGGTTATCGAAATGGTATAAATCATACATATCTGAGGTTATAAAAAATGAAGCGAAGCATGTCAGTCATTCTGGGAGCACTGGCTCTGATGATTACGGTGGGCTGTATCTGGCAGTACCGGAAAGGAGACAGGGACGCGTCCTGTACGAAGCAGCTTTTTGCCATGGATACGGTGATGAGCTTTACCGCATATGGGCCGAAGGCAGAAGAGGCTGTGGATGCGGCCATGAAGGAGATCGAGCGGCTGGATGCTTTGCTTTCCACAGGAAATGAATCCAGTGAGATCTCGCAGCTGAATGCTGCGGGATCTTTTCTGATATCTGAGGATACTTTGAAATTACTGGAAGAAGCGGAAAGCATCCGGCAGTCCACGGGCGGCCTTTTTGACGTGACGGTTTACCCGCTGATGCAGCTCTGGGGATTCCCTACCGGGGACTATCGGGTGCCGACACAGGAAGAAATTTCCAGCACACTTTCGCTGGTGGACGCTGCGCAGATTCAGATAGAGGGCGCGCAGGTGACATTGGGATCAGGACAGCAGGTGGATCTGGGCGGCATCGCCAAGGGATATGCATCTGACCGGGTCATGGAGCTTTACCGGGAGTACGGCGTGACTTCGGGTATGGTGTCCCTGGGCGGCAATATCGAGACCCTGGGGACGAAACCGGACGGGACAGACTGGAAAATCGGAATTCGGAATCCGGAGATTACCGCCGCCTCTGACATTGGAAGCGGGACAGAGGATGTGCTGCTGGCGCTGGAGGTGGAGAACCGGGCGGTGATTACCTCCGGTGGCTATGAGCGGTATTTTGAGGAGAACGGGGAGACCTATATCCACATCCTGGATCCCCGCACCGGCTATCCGGCAGATTCCGGCCTGCTTTCCGTGACCGTCGTATCGGAAAAAGGAATGCTGGCGGACGCCCTGTCTACTTCTCTTTATATCATGGGCGAGGCAGATGCGGCAGAGTACTGGCGGATCCATGGAAATGACGAAGGGAACAGCTTTGAGCTGGTTCTGGTGGATACTTCCGGAAAGGTCTATGCAACGGAAGGGCTGCGTGATAAGATAGAGATGAGGGACGCGGCGCAGAGGCTGGAGATCGTGGAGCGGTAGGGAGCTGTGTGACAGAAAAACGAAGAAAAGAAGTACAGGAAAGGATCAAAGTTATTGTTCACAGGCGCTATTTTAGCACAGCGTGTTATAGTGAACGGAGTGAATAGTAACAGGATAACAGGTTCGAATGGAAGAAGGAACGAAGACGGGACAGAATCGAAAAGCAGTTTACATCGTGGCGGCGCTTTGCGCTGTGCTCTTCCTTGGGGGAATCGGCGGCATGATCTGGAATCTGACCCGGAGCCACGGCAGACAGGTGGAGATCCTGCAGGATGGGAAAATCCTGTATACACTGGACTTGGCTCAGGCGGAGGATCAGACCTTTACCGTGACCTACGGAGGCAGAACCAATGAAATCGAGATCCGGGATCACCAGATCCGCGTGAAAGCAGCGGACTGTCCCGATCAAATCTGTGTCCACATGGACTGGCTGGAGGCTGCGCCCATCGTGTGTCTGCCGAACCGGCTGAGCATTCAGTATGCGGACGGAGAGGGCGCGTCCGGGCTGGACGCGGTGGCGAACTAAAAATGTATATATTTCGTAATGCCAGATGAAAAGATATAATATAATCTTTAGGTAGGTAAGAATATTTTAGTAGTTAAAAAAGAAAGGGCCGTCATGAAGGAGCATCCATCAGAAAAAAGAATGACAACCGGAAAACTCACTGAGCTGGCGCTGCTGACAGCGGCAGCTCTGATTTTATATGTGGTGGAGCTCCAGATTCCGAATCCCATCCCGATTCCGGGCGCGAAGCTGGGGCTGGCCAATATCGTGACGGTCTACGCAGTCTACCGCTACCGCCCCGGCGAGGTGCTGATGGTGGTACTTGTCCGCATTTTTTTAGGCTCCCTCTTTGGCGGAAGCATGATGACCTTCCTCTACAGTCTGGCCGGAAGCCTGCTTTGCCTGCTTGGCATGCTGCTTCTCCGCCACATGGTCAGCGGCCGCGCCATCTGGCTGGCTAGCGTCCTGGGCGCCGTCCTCCACAACATCGGCCAGATGCTGGTAGCCGTGTTAATAGCCGGAAAAGGCATGATCTTCTACCTCCCCTTCCTCATGACCGCCGGCTGCATCACCGGAGCCTTCACCGGCCTGTGCGCGCAGCTGGTGCTGAACCGGATTGGGAGACAGTAAAAAATACTGTAAAAATAGTGGAAAGAATAAAAGGGTATCCCCACAAAAGGAGAGAATTCAGGCTTTTGTGCGAAAGCCGAAATCCAGGAAGGAACAAATCAGTTGCAATACCAAAAAAGGCAATATCCTCATTGACGGAGAAACGATAGCGAATCTGGGCGGCTCTTTTGAAGATGACGACACCTATTTGATCAATCAGAATCCGGCCGGCTTTGTGATCACAGAAATAGATTTGGACTATTTTCTTGCAGGTTTTCCAAGATCCGAAATAAACGCCCTTCTGGTCTATCCGGCAGAAACAGAAGAACAGGCAAAGGCCATCTTTACAGAAGTAACCGATAACCTGGGCACAGACGTCTGGAAGCTCTGTGGCAGTAGTGAGGTATGGACGTGGAAAAAGGAATGAGACGGTAAAAAAATAAAAAGGATAACAGAAGGAAAGGGCTCCCGCGTCATCGACGCGGGGCCCTTTCTTTCTGTTATTCTTATGGAAATTAGTTATTGTTCTTGTTCTTCTCCACCTCAGCCAGCTTCATAGCCCGAACCTTCAGCGGAAGGCCGAAGAGGGTGATGAATCCGTCTGCGTCGTGGTGGTCGTACATGTCGCCGGTGGTGAAGGACGCCAGGGACTCATTGTACAGAGAGTAGGGAGAAGTGGTGCCGGCCTTGATGATGTTGCCCTTGTAGAGCTTGAACTTCACTTCACCGGTTACATACTCCTGGGTTACCTCCATGAAAGCCTGGATAGCTTCACGCAGCGGGGTAAACCATTTTCCTTCATATACAATCTGGGAGAACTTGTTGGCCATATCCTTCTTGGTCTCCATGGTAGCGCGGTCCAGAACCAGCTCCTCAAGCTGACGGTGAGCCTCCATCAGGATGGTTCCGCCCGGGGTCTCATATACGCCACGGGACTTCATACCTACCACACGGTTTTCTACGATATCCACGATACCGATGCCGTGCTTTCCGCCCAGAGCGTTCAGAGTACGGATGACGTCAGCCACCTTCATCTGCTTGCCGTTTACGGAAGTAGGAACGCCCTTTTCAAAGGTCATGGTTACATATTCCGGTTCGTCCGGAGCCTTCTCCGGAGTGGTGCCCAGAACCAGCAGGTGTTCGTAGTTCGGCTCGTTGGCCGGATCCTCGAGCTCCAGTCCCTCATGGCTGATGTGCCACAGGTTCCGGTCACGGCTGTAGCTGGAATCGGTAGAGAAGGGAAGATGGATGCCGTGCTTCTCGCAGTACGCGATCTCATCCTCACGGGATTGCATGGTCCAGATATCGGTCATTCTCCAGGGAGCGATGATCTTCAGATCCGGAGCCAGAGCCTTGATGCCCAGCTCGAAACGAATCTGGTCATTGCCCTTACCGGTAGCGCCGTGGCAGATAGCGACAGCGTTCTCCTTCCGGGCGATCTCTACCAGCTTCTTTGCGATGGCCGGACGCGCCATGGAAGTACCCAGCAGATACTTGTTCTCGTATACAGCGTCTGCCTTTACGCAGGGCATGATATAATTTTCAGCGAAATCGTCTACCAGATCCTCGATGTACAGCTTGGAAGCGCCGGACAGCTTCGCGCGCTCGTCCAGTCCGTCCAGCTCATTTCCCTGGCCGCAGTCGATACAGCAGCAAACTACGTCGTAATCAAAATGCTCCTTCAGCCACGGAATAATGGCTGTGGTGTCCAGTCCGCCGGAATAGGCAAGTACTACTTTGTCTTTCATATTCAAATATCCTCCTGAGTGTTTTATGATTTCTATACGGTATGAATGATTATGCATACCGTTTCTGTTCACTGAAAACTAATATACATCATTTCCATATAATATGCAAGCGGAAGTTCAGAAAAAGTTCCACAGAAATATGAATAAAAATAAAATAGTACTTGAATAATATGCATAAAAGTGATAATATATGCAAAGCGAGTGTATAAAAATGCATACAAGTGGAAAAGTGCTTGAAATACTGGCCAAACAGATCTAAAATAGGAACAAATATCCACAAAAAGAGAGGAAAATAGAAATGATAAAGGCAGGAATTATTGGAGCAACCGGATATGCGGGCGGCGAGCTGGTCCGCATTCTCACAGGACATAAGGATGTGGAGATTAAATGGTACGGTTCCCGAAGCTACATAGATAAGAAATACGCGGAAGTCTACCAGAACATGTTTCAGATCGTAGACGACAAATGCATGGATGATAATATGGAAGCACTGGCAGATGAGGTGGACGTGATTTTCACAGCGACGCCCCAGGGCCTCTGCGCGTCTCTGGTAAATGAGGAGATTCTGTCCAAGGTAAAAATCGTGGACTTAAGCGCCGATTTCCGTATTAAGGATGTGGCCACCTACGAGGAGTGGTATAAGATCCAGCATCCGACGCCCCAGTTTATCCCGGAGGCGGTCTACGGACTCTGTGAGATCAACCGGGAAGCGGTGAAGAAGGCGAGACTGGTAGCCAACCCGGGCTGCTATCCCACCTGCAGCACTCTTTCTATTTATCCCTTATTAAAGGAAGGGCTGATTGACCCGGGCACGATTATCATTGACGCCAAGTCCGGCACCTCCGGTGCAGGCCGCGGCGCGAAGGTGGACAATCTGTACTGCGAGGTTAATGAAAATATCAAGGCCTACGGCGTGGCGAATCACCGTCATACGCCGGAGATCGAGGAGCAGCTTTCCTACGCGGCAGGCCAGCCGGTGCTGATTAATTTCACGCCCCATCTGGTACCCATGAACCGGGGAATCCTGATCACCGCCTACGCTTCCCTGAAGAAAGAGGTTTCCTATGAGGAAGTGAAGGCGGCTTACGATAAGTATTACGCGAATGAGAAATTTGTCCGCGTTCTGGAAAAGGACGTTTGCCCCCAGACCAAATGGGTGGAGGGCAGTAATTACGTGGATGTGAACTTTAAGATCGACCCGAGAACGAAGCGCGTGATTATGATGGGAGCCATGGACAACCTGGTGAAGGGCGCAGCCGGCCAGGCCGTCCAGAATATGAACCTGATGTTCGGACTGAAGGAGAGCGAAGGATTAGAGCTCGTTCCCATGTTCCCGTGACTGTGAGCACTTGGCGAGGTATTTTCGAGCCTAGTGCGAACGTCCACCTGGACACTTAATGAATGCAAGCCGCAGGCGCAGTATGAGTTTAGTGACCATGGTGTTTCCTTAATACTTGGCGAGGTACAGAAAAATGACTATCCGAACAATGACCATCGACGATTACGACGGCGTCTACGCCCTCTGGATGACCATCAAGGGTTTCGCCATCCGGAGTATTGACGACTCCCGGGTGGGCGTGGAGCGGTTTTTAAAACGGAACCCCACCACCAGCGTGGTGGCCATCGAAGACGGCAAGGTGGTAGGCAGCATTCTCTGCGGCCACGACGGACGTCGGGGCTGTCTCTATCATGTGTGTGTCCACCGGGATTACCGGATGCGGGGCATCGGCAAGGCCATGGTAGTATTTGCCATGAACGCCCTGAAAGAGGAGCAGATCAGCAAGGTATCCCTGATCGCTTTTACCCAGAACGACAT
This sequence comes from Laedolimicola sp., assembly GCF_051972735.1. Taxonomy (NCBI): domain Bacteria; kingdom Bacillati; phylum Bacillota; class Clostridia; order Lachnospirales; family Lachnospiraceae; genus Laedolimicola; species Laedolimicola sp. Next base: position 27,679 of record NZ_JBOKYU010000013.1, read on the forward strand.
CGGCAACGCTTTCTGGAACCGCATCGGCTGGACACAAAGGCTCGATCTGAACTACTATGATTTTGTCTTAAATAAAGAAAATATCGAAGCGTTTAACGAATAAAGAGGAGGACGGCATTATGAATATCACAGAAATCAAGGGCGGCGTCACTGCGGCAAAGGGCTTTGAAGCAGCGGCAGCGGCGGCAGCCATCAAGTACCAGGGACGGACTGACATGGCCCTGGTATACAGCGAAAAGCCCTGCCATGCGGCGGGCACCTTCACCACCAACATCGTAAAGGCAGCCCCGGTGAAATGGGATCAGAAAATCGTAAAGGAATCCCCCTACGCCCAGGCAGTCATCGTAAACTCAGGCATTGCCAACGCCTGCACCGGCGAGGAGGGCATGGGCTACTGTAAAGAGACCGCAGAGGAGGCAGCCAAAGTTCTCGGCGTTCCGGAAAATGCCGTTCTGGTGGCGTCCACCGGCGTCATTGGCATGCAGCTTCCTATGGATCGCCTGAAAAAGGGCATCAGCCTTTTAAAGGAAGCCAAGGGCAGCACCCCAGAGCACGGAACCGCAGCCTCCAAGGCGATTATGACCACCGATACGGTCAATAAGGAAATCGCGGTCCAGGTGGAGCTGGGCGGAAAAACTGTCACCGTGGGCGGTATGTGCAAGGGATCCGGCATGATTCACCCGAATATGTGTACCATGCTGGCCTTCGTGACCACCGACGCGAACATTTCCAAAGAGATGCTGCAGAAATGCGTAAGCAATGATGTAAAAGACACCTTCAATATGATTTCTGTGGATGGCGATACTTCCACCAACGACACCCTGCTGGTGCTGGCCAACGGCATGGCGGAGAACCCGGAGATCACCGAAGAAAATGAAGATTACAAAGCATTTGCAAAGGCGCTGAATACAGTCAACACCTGGCTTGCAAAAAAGATGGCCGGCGACGGTGAGGGCGCGACCGCTCTCTTTGAGGTAAAAATCGTGGGAGCCGAGAGTAAGGAGCAGGCCGTGATCTTAAGTAAATCCGTAGTCACCTCCAGTCTGGTCAAGGCGGCCATCTATGGTCACGACGCCAACTGGGGCCGTATCCTGTGCGCCATGGGCTATTCAGGAGCCCGGTTCGACCCGGAGAAGGTGGATCTGTTCTTCGAGAGCGCAGCCGGTAAGATCCAGATCATTGAAAATGGCGTGGCAGTGAATTACAGCGAGGAAGAAGCTACCAGGATCCTTTCCGAGCCGGAGGTAACGGCCATTGCGGACGTGAAGATGGGCGACGCCACCGCCACCGCATGGGGTTGTGACCTGACCTATGATTATGTGAAAATCAACGCGGATTATCGTTCATAAGATACAGAGGAGAAAATATTATGAGCAGAGAAGAAATGAACACCTACCTGGAGAAAGCCAAGGTCCTCATTGAGGCCCTTCCCTATATCCAGCGGTTTAACCGGAAGATTATCGTAGTGAAATACGGCGGAAGCGCCATGGTGGACGAGAACTTGAAGCGGAGCGTCATCCAGGACGTGACCCTTCTGAAGCTGGTCGGCTTCAAACCCATCATCGTACACGGCGGCGGCAAGGAGATCAGCCGCTGGGTAGGAAAGGTCGGCATGGAGCCCAAATTCATCAACGGCCTGCGTGTGACTGACAAAGAGACCATGGAAATCGCGGAAATGGTACTGGGAAAAGTTGGAAAAAGCCTGGTTCAGCTAGTGGAAGAGCTGGGTGTGAAAGCAGTCAGCCTAAGCGGCAAGGACGGCGGTCTCCTGAAGGTGGAGAAGAAGTATTCCAAGGGCGAGGACATCGGTTTCGTGGGCGAGGTGACGGATGTGGATCCCCAGATTCTCTACGACCTGCTGGAGAAGGATTTCCTGCCTATCGTATGCCCGGTGGGAATGGACAAGGACTTCAACACCTACAATATTAACGCCGATGACGCGGCCTGCGCCATTGCCCGGGCCGTCCATGCGGAGAAGCTGGCATTCCTGACTGATATCGAGGGCGTCCGCAGAGATCCGGAGGATTCGGCGACCTTGATTTCTGAGCTTCATGTAAAAGAGGCAAGAGAGCTTATCGAAAATGGCAACATCGGCGGTGGTATGCTTCCGAAGCTCAACAACTGCATCGACGCCATCGAAAACGGCGTATCCAGAGTGCATATCCTGGACGGACGTATCGCCCATTGCCTGCTTCTGGAGATCTTTACCAACAAGGGAATCGGTACTGCCATCCTGGGCGAAGGAGAGGAAAATTATTATGATGGAAAATAAAGAGGCGATTATCAAAGAGGCGGAAGAGAGCGTGCTTCACACCTACAACCGGTATCAGGTGGTACTGGATCACGGCGATGGCGTCTATCTTTACGACACCGACGGCAAAAAATATCTGGATTTCGCGGCAGGCATCGCGGTACAGGCCCTGGGTTATCATTACCCGGGCTACGACGAGGCGCTGAAGGCCCAGATCGACAAGCTGATGCATACCTCCAACCTGTATTACAATGAGCCGGCCGCAGAGGCAGCCGACAAGCTGGTGCGCATGAGCGGCATGAGCCGGGTATTCTTCACCAACAGTGGCACCGAGGCTATCGAGGGCGCAATTAAGGCGGCCCGCAAATACGCGTGGCTGAAGGATGGCAAACAGGATCACGAGATCATTGCCATGAATCATTCCTTCCACGGACGGAGCATGGGAGCCCTCTCCGTCACCGGCAATGAGAAATACCAGGCGCCCTTCCGTCCGCTCATCGGCGGCATCCGTTTCGCTGATTACAACGATCTGGAGAGTGTAAAGGCTCAGTTCAATGAGCACACCTGCGCGGTGATTCTGGAGACCATTCAGGGCGAGGGCGGCATTTACCCGGCTACGGAGGAGTTCTTAAAGGGCGTGAAAGCACTCTGCGAGGAGCACGACGCGCTTCTGATTTTGGATGAGATCCAGTGCGGTATGGGCCGGAGCGGCCACCTGTTCGCATGGCAGGAGTACGGCGTGAAGCCCAACATCATGACCTGTGCCAAGGCCCTGGGCTGCGGCGTTCCGGTGGGCGCCTTTGTGCTGGATGAGAAGACGGCTTTGGGCTCTCTGGTACCGGGCGATCACGGCACCACCTACGGCGGCAATCCCTTTGTCTGCGCGGCGGTTTCCAAGGTGCTGGATATCTTTGAGCAGGACGCAATCGTGGATCGTGTAAAAGAAGTGGGTGCATATCTTGAAGGAAAACTGGATGCTCTGGTGGATAAATACGACTGCATCGCGGCCCGCAGAGGAAAGGGCCTGATCCAGGGACTTGTAATCCAGGGTAGACCTGTAGGAGAAGTTGTGTTAAAATCTATGGATGAGGGTCTGATTGTGATCACAGCCGGAAGTGACGTGCTGCGTCTGGTTCCGCCCCTTGTCATCACAAAGGACCATGTAGATGAAATGGTTACGAAGCTTGAAAGGGCTTTGGTGAAAGGTTAGGATCTTACACACATGAGACATACGATTTATCGCAGAGCCATCGCCATCCTGGTGGTTCTGCTTGTATTTGCGCAGATGGGCCAGGTGGCTTTTTCTTATCATCAGAAGCAGAAGGAGGCGGCGGAGGCCGGGCAGGACATGGAGCAAAAAGCGCTGACTCTGTGGTATACTGACGAGAAGCTGAACAGCTATCTGGTGCAGACAGCGGCTGATTATAAAAAACAGACCGGCGTGGATGTCACATTGCAGCTTGTCACGGCGGTGGACTATATCGAGCATATCAACACGGCCAGTATCTCCGATCTGGGCGGCCCGGATCTTTTTGTGGTGTCCAGCGAGCTTCTGGAGAAAGCCCGTCTGGCAGGACTGACGGTGGAAAATGACAGCTTTACGGAGCAGGAGTTTTCGAAGGATTTCCCGGCGAAGGCCCTTGACGCGGCCACCTGCGGCGGAAAGCTGATGGCGTATCCTTTCTATTTTGAGACCTGTTTCCTGCTGTACAATAAGAACTACGCAGACAGCGCCCCGTCCACCATCGACGAGATTCTGGATTACGCGGACAATTACGAGGCGACGGATGCCACGGAGAAGGTGGAAAATATCTTCAAATGGAATGTGGCGGATATTTTCTCGAACTTTTTCTTTATATCGAATTATGTAAACCTTGGCGGCGAAACCGGGGATGATCCCACGCAGGTTTCTCTGGATGCCCAGGAGGTCAAAGACTGCCTGGCCTACTACCAGAGCCTGAACGCTTTCTTTGCCATTGATGCGGATGAGGTTACTACGGACAATGTGCTGCAGGAGTTCATCGACGGCAAGACCGTGTATACCATCGCGAAGACCGACGCCATTGCCCAGATTGATGCGGTGGCAGACAGCTATTTCTATGGCATCGCGGAGGTGCCGAACCTGACGGACGAGTTGTCCACCAAGGGTCTGTCTGTCACCAACTCTGTAGTAGTCAACGCTTATTCCAAGGAGCGTGATACCGCGAAAGAATTTGCGCGTTTTCTGACCTATGACAAGGCAGATGAGCTTTATGCCATGTCCAATAAAATGCCGGTGCGCCTGGGTGTCAGCTATGAAAATCCGGAGATGTCGGTATTGCTTGACCAGTACGAGAATTCCGTGGAGGTTCCGAAGCTGACTGATTTAAGCAACTACTGGATCGAGATGGAGATTGCCTTTGCGAATATCTGGAAGGGCAATGACGTCAATACAGAAGTGGATTCCGTAACCCGGAAAATCATGTCCCAGCTTCAGGCGACGGAATAATACAGGAATAAGAACATCCAGTCATGGAAAGACTAAACCTTACTTACAGAACAGGAAAGGAAGTCTTTGTCATGATTGGATTTTTTATTGCCCTTTTATCCGGGGCGCTGATGAGCGTTCAGGGCGTCTTCAATACGGAGGTCACAAAGATGAGCAGCATATGGACCTCTGCGGCTTGGGTGCAGCTGTCAGCCCTTATTACCTGCCTCATTGCCTGGGGGCTGTCGGATCGGAAAAATCCGCTGACCATCCTTCAGGTGACGCCGAAGTACATGCTGCTGGGCGGTGTCATCGGAGCCTTTATCACATTTACAGTCATTAAAAGCATGGACGCCCTGGGACCTGCGAAGGCAGTGATGCTGATTGTCATTGCTCAGCTGCTGGCGGCCTATCTGATTGAGCTGGCAGGGATCTTTGGCGTGGAAAAGGCTGATTTTTCCTGGCGGAAGGTCATTGGCATGGCGGCAGCTATCGTGGGCGTCGCAGTGTTTCAGTGGGAGTAGGAATGCAAAATCCCATCGGCGAAGCCGATTTTCATGGATTTTGCAGTTATAACTGTGAAGGAACTGAACAGTTATGACTTAAAAAAGAACTTGTATTCTTGCCCAATCTCCGCTAAAATGAAGATAGTCTGTATCGGAGGGGACCCGCCTATTTTCAGAAAGGCGGAAAAATGAGATATCGACAGGAAAGAAAAAAACTTCTTTGGATGATGGTTCTGCTTGCGCTGTGCCTGACCGGCTGCGGGAAAAAGGCGGCGGTCTATGACAGTGCGGCGGAGGAGACTGTGACGGAAGGGACGACAGCGGAGGCGGCGGATTCGGAAGAGGAAGAGGCAGCGTCCGTCTGGGTTTACGTCTGCGGAGAGGTGAGAACTCCCGGAGTTTACGAACTGCCGGAGGGCAGCCGGATTACCGACGCGGTGGAGGCAGCCGGCGGTATGACGGAAGGCGCGGCCGGGACGTATCTGAATCTGGCGGAGACGGTATCTGACGGGCAGAAGATCGAGGTACCCTCGGTGGAAATGGCACAGACGCTTGAGGAAGCCGCGGCAGAGGGCACATCCGGGTTAGTGAACCTGAACCGGGCCACCGAGGCCGAACTTATGACACTTTCCGGGATTGGCGAATCCAAGGCAAAGGAGATTATCCGTTATCGGGAATCAAAGGGCGGATTTCAGAAGCCGGAGGATTTGATGAATATTCCGGGTATTAAAGAGGGCGTTTTTAACAAAATCAGAGACCAGATAACGGTTTGAGACTGAATAAAAAAAGATAACGAGGCGGGAAGCATGGGAAAGAAAGTATTAGTTGTCGACGATGAAAAATTAATTGTGAAGGGACTGCGGTTTAGTCTGGAACAGGATGATATGGAAGTTGACTGTGCCTACGACGGCGAGGAAGCGCTGGAATATGCCAGAGCGAAGGAGTATGATATTGTACTCCTGGATGTGATGCTGCCGAAGCTGGACGGCTTTCAGGTCTGCCAGCAGATCCGGGAGTTCTCCAATATGCCGATTATCATGCTGACAGCCAAGGGCGATGATATGGATAAGATTCTGGGGCTGGAGTATGGAGCGGACGATTACATCACGAAGCCCTTTAACATTCTGGAGATTAAGGCCCGTATGAAGGCCATTATGCGGCGTACCGGCGGTACGGAAAAGGAGAAAAAGGGCAAGGTGGTCGAGGCTGCGGATCTGAAGCTCGATCTGGACAGCCGCCGCCTTTTTATCGGCGGTCGGGAAATTAATCTGACGGCCAAAGAATTCGACCTGCTGGAGCTGATGGTGCTGAATCCGGGCAAGGTCTACAGCCGGGAGAATCTTCTGAATACGGTCTGGGGCTATGAATACCCGGGCGACGTGCGGACTGTGGATGTCCATATCCGGAGACTCCGCGAGAAAATTGAGTCCAATCCGAGCGAGCCGAAATACGTGCATACGAAGTGGGGTGTGGGTTATTATTTCCAGGCATAAAGTCGTATTTACATATTTTAAGAGTCTGAAATTTCGGATCCTGCTGGTGCTGCTGGCAGTGGGCTGGCTTCCCATGATTCTGATGTCGGCCAGTATCTTAAGGAGTTATCGGGATCGGGCCATCTCCGTGCGCAGCACGGAGGTGCAGAATCAGTGTAAAATTTTATCCAATCAGTTATTAAGCTATAATTATATGGAGGATCCGTCCACGGAGCTGATCGACGGCGAGCTGGCTCAGCTGGCCAGTCTTTACGACGGACGGATCATTATCATTGATCAGGATTTCCGCGTTATTAAGGATACTTACGGTCTGATTGAAAATAAGTATGTGGTATCTGAGGAGGTTATCCGCTGCTTTAAGGGGGAAACCACGAACCAGCTGTCGGAAAAACGGTTTATTGAAATGACCGTGCCGGTGCGCGCCGGAGATTCCAACAAGGTGCAGGGCGTACTGCTGGTCAGTGTATCCACGGACAGCATCTGGGATAATCTGGAAACCCTGACCAGCAATACCTGGGTATTTACCCTAGTGTATGGCATCCTGGTGACCATGGCGGCTATTTTGCTGTCCATTTTGCTGGTGCGGCCCATTCAACGGATTATTCTGGAACTCCATGAGATTTCCAGCGGTCATTCCAACGAGGATTTGATGGTAAAGACCTATGCGGAGACTGAAGAGATTTCCGAGGAGTTCAATAAAATCGTGACGCAGATGCGGACCCTGGATGAATCACGGCAGGAGTTCGTGTCCAATGTGTCCCATGAACTGAAGACGCCGCTGACGTCCATGAAGGTGCTGGCGGATTCCCTGCTTACCCAGGACGAGGTACCAAACGAGCTTTACAAGGAGTTTATGGGCGATATCGCTGAGGAGATTGAGCGGGAAAATAAGATCATTACCGATCTGCTGGCCCTGGTGAAGATGGATAAGAAGGCAGCCAGTCTGAACATCGAGAAAGTGGATATCAACGATCTGCTGGAACTGATTTTAAAAAGACTTCGCCCCATCGCGGCCAGAAAGAATATCGAGGTGGTACTGGAGAGCTTTCGTCCTGTAACGGCGGAAGTGGATGAGAGCCGCCTGTCTCTGGCCTTTACGAATCTGGTGGAGAATGCCATTAAGTATAATAAGGAAAATGGCTGGGTACACGTGTCTCTGGACGCAGATCACAAGTTCTTCTATGTGAAGATTATGGATTCCGGCCAGGGCATCCCGGAGGAGTCCCTGGACTATATCTTTGAGCGGTTTTACCGGGTGGATAAGTCCCATTCCAGCGAGATAGACGGAACAGGACTGGGACTGGCCATCGCGAAAAGCGCGGTGCTGGTTCACAAAGGGGCTATCAAGGTATCCAGTGAGGTGGGTGTGGGAACTACCTTCTCGGTACGAATTCCGCTGAATTATATTGCCTGAGACAGGAGCAAGGAATGAAAGAAAAGAGAAAACAGAGTATCCGTCTGTGTGGGCTTCTGAGCCTTTTACTGCTTCTGGCACTGCTGGGTGGCTGTAAGAAAAAGGAAAATACAGAGGCAAAAACAGACGAAAAAGGATATCAGATCTATTATCTGAATAAAGATGAAACAGCTACGGCGACAGTGAATTATCAGCCGGAGGCAAAGGATACAGACGGATTGATTCAGGAGCTGCTCAAGAAGCTTGCCACGACGCCGGAGGGCGGTTCCCTGGAAGCTGTGCTGACAGACAGCGTTTTTGTGACAGATTATACGCTGGACAATGGGCAGCTGACCCTGCATTTCGATCCGGCTTATCAGGATATGGATTGGATTCGGGAGATTCTCTGCCGCTCCGCAGTGGTGCGGACGCTCTGCCAGATTCCGGATGTGGAGTATGTGTCATTTCTGATTGGGGATAATCCTCTGATGGATTTGGACAAAAATCCGGTGGGACAGATGAACGCGGACAGCTTTGTGGAAAACACCGGCGACGCCATCAATGAGGAGACCGTCACTACACTGACCCTGTATTTTGCCAATAAGAGCGGGGACAAGCTGGTGAAGGAAAAGGTCAATGTGACCGGCAGCAGTAATATTTCTGTGGAGAAGCTGGTGGTGGAGAGTCTGATTCGAGGTCCGGTATCTGGGGATACGGATTATCCGACTCTGCCGTCCGGTACAAAGATCTTAAGCATTTCTACGAAGGATGGAATCTGTTATGTAAACCTGAACGATGGATTCCTGGAGCAGGGATACAATGTAACAGAGGCAGTTACCATCTACTCCATTGTGGATTCCCTGACGGAGCTGTCGGGAATCAGCAAGGTACAGATTCTGGTCAATGGAGAGACGGATCTGGTCTACAAGGAGAGTATGCGGCTGGATACCATCTATGAACGGAATCTGGATATTATCGAACAGGGGGAATAGCCTCTGCATGAATCGGTCATTTTAGCGGTTCTGCGAATATGATTTGGAGTGAATGAAAATAAGAAAGCGGCCTTTATGTCTGACGGCGCTTGCCCTTGCAGTGGTGCTGCTGTGTCTTCCGGCGGAGCTTTTCAGAAAAGCTTCACCGGATGCCACAGCTCATCCGGAGATTCTCACCGGCACCATCTGCCGGATGGAACCGGGCGGCATGACTGTCTGGCTTACCAAAACCAATTATCCGGACGCCGGGATCATCCTAGTGTCCTTCGAAGCCGAACCTTCAGTTTCTATCGGCAATACCATACGAATTGAGAATTATTTTAAAATACGAAAGCCGGAAGCCCCCACCAATCCGGGGCAGTTTGACGCAAAACTCTATTATCAGACAAAGGGAATCGGGCTATTATGCTATGCGAAGGATGCGACGGTCATCCGGGACGATGTGCGGTGGATGGCGCAATTACTGTATGAATTGCAGGAGAGCTTAAGCGCCCGTGTCCGAGGCATATTTCCTGTGGACAAAAGCGGCGTCCTGGAGGCCATGCTGCTGGGAAATAAGACAGATCTGGAGGCGGAGACCAAAAGCCTGTACCAGAAAAGCGGCATTTCCCATCTGCTGGCTATCTCCGGCCTGCATGTATCCGTATTCGGCATGACGCTTTACCGTTTTTTAAGGAAAATGGGCGGTTCACTGCGAAGCTCGGGAGCGTTATCTCTTTTTGTCGTACTGTTTTACGGCTTTCTGACCGGTATGGGAACCTCTGCCTGCCGGGCTGTGGTGATGTTCGCGCTTCTGATAATCGGGGAAATGCTGGGGAAAAGCTATGATATGCTGACGGCCCTGGCCTTTGGGGCAATTCTGCTGCTTTTGCGGCAGCCACTGTATGTGCGCAGCGCCTCATTTTTGTTGTCCTTCGGGGCCGTGGCAGGCATCGGCCTGATTTTCCCGGCCCTGAAAGCATTGTTTCTGCCAAAGAACCGCAGATGGGCGAAACTGGTGGAACCGCTGCTTTTGAGCCTTTCCATTCAGATGATGACCCTGCCTGTATTGGAATATTTTTACAGCGAAATTCCGCTGTATGGGACGCTGTTAAATCTGGTGGTGATTCCTTTGATGACCGTGGTGATGTTCACAGGAATTCTGGCTGTGGGGATAAGCTTTGTGCTGCCGGGCGTGGCGCGTGCTCCGGCTTTTCTATGTGGGGCAATTCTGGAATTCTATGAGCGGCTGGGAACGGCATCGCTTCGGCTTCCCGGAGCGGTGTTTACCTGTGGACAGCCAAAGATCTGGCAGATGGCGGGATATTACACAGGACTGGTTGTTTTTCTGTTCTGGCGTTATCAACTGAAAGAGCGGAAAAAACGAAGAATGGGGCAGATAAACGATCCGGATATCCGGCAGGAAGAAGCGGAGCGGGCGGAGCCGCACCGGCGGATCCTGCAGGCAGGCAGCACGGCAGTGCTTGGGATTTTATTGCTTTTCCTGACACTGCGGCTGCATTCCGGTTTTCAGCTGGTGATGCTGGATGTGGGGCAGGGCGACGGCATCTACCTGCGGACCGCAGCCGGAACGACGATTCTGATTGACGGCGGCAGTACCAGTGTGACGAAGGTGGGAACCTACCGGATTCTGCCCTTTTTGAAATCGGAAGGAGTCGGAAGATTGGACTATATTGTGGTAACCCATACGGATGAGGACCATATTTCCGGCATAAAGGAGCTATTGGAGACTGCGTCGGAGCCCGGCGGTCTGCGGATTGGTACGCTGCTTTTATCCGGGCGCTCCATGGAAGAGGAAAAGGGGCAGCGGCTGATGGAAAATGCCAGGGAAAGCGGCGTGACAGTGCAGAAAATTGAGAAAGGGGCGGTGCTGCGGGATGGTTTGACAGAACTAACCTGCCTGCATCCGGATGGGACGAAAGCCTACGCGGATGTGAACGAAGCCTCTGTGGTGCTGGCGCTTCGGTATCAGGAGTTTTCGGTGATGCTGACCGGGGATCTGGAAGAGACGGGAGAGCGGGAGATTCTGGAGCGGGAGCAGAAGCATGGCGGCAAGGAATGGCCGCCATACGGCTTTGCGGTTCTGAAAGCCGGGCATCACGGATCCAGAACCTCCGGCAGCGAAGCGTGGTTAGAGGCAGTGAAGCCGCGCCTGACCCTGATTTCCTGCGGAAGGGATAACTCCTACGGGCATCCGCACAGGGAGGCGCTGGAACGGCTGGATGCGGCGGGCAGCAAAATTTTGCAGACGACAGAGTGTGGAGCCATTACGGTGGAAAGTGATGGGAAAGACTTTCGGGTACATGCTTATTTACAATAAAAATTTATTTACTGTATTTCATAATCAGCAATTCCACACTGAGTGTATCCGTAATCTTACCGGTCTTCACATCCTCTTCCGCCTGCACGCAGTCCTGCACGGCGGTCTTCAGCTGATCTGTGGTAAAGCTTTTGGCCTGGGTCATGCATCTTCCGGCCACAAAGGGCGCGATTTTTGCCCGGGAAGCAATCGCTGCTTTATCATAACCCTTAGCAGCCAGGCTCTTGACCAGTAAAAGCTGATTGAACTGGCGGGCAATGAGAAACAGGATGCGCATGGGCGGCTCTTTTAAGGAAAGCAGATCGTAGTAGAGATCCAGCGCCTTTTTCTGATTCTTTTCAGCCAGGGCGCGGATCATCTCAAAAATCTGTCCGGTGGTCTGTACGGTACAGATGTCATTCACATCCTGGGAGGTAATCACGTCCCGGCCTTCTGTGTAGGAGAGCAGCTTTTCCAGCTCTGTGGAAATGTTTTCCATATCGATGCCGGTGCGCTCCAGAAAGAGCTGCAGAGTGGACTCGGTGATTTTTTTATTTTCCTTTTTCAGGGTGCCCAGGATCCATTTCATCAGGGTACGCTCGTCCTGGGTCTGGAATTCAATGACGCGGCCCTGCTTCTGAACGGCCTTGTAGAGCCGGTTCCGCTTGTCTGCTTCCGTTTCCACGAAGATGATGCAGGTGGTGTCAGGCATCTTCGGAAGGTAGTCGGCCAGCTCGTCGCATTTATTCTTGAAAAAGCCGCTGTCCTCAATGAGAATCAGACGCCGTTCGGCAAAAAAAGGCAGGGTGTCTGCCAGACTGATAACCTCCGCCGGGATGATATTCTTACCCTCAAAGCGGGAGAAATTCATAGTGTCGGAAGGGTCGCAGAGAGCCTGCGCCAGCCGGTTCTTATACTGGTTGCGTAAATAAGCCTCTTCCCCGCAGAACAGGTAGGCGGTTTTGAAATTGCCGTTCTTGATATCCTCCGCCAGCATTTTCATAGGAGACACCTCATTTCCAAAAAAAAGAGACCCAAATGACGGAATGGGTCTCTTTTTAAGATTCGTCTATCTCAATTAAGCGATGCTGTTTACAGCCTTGGTCAGACGGGAAATCTTACGGGAAGTTGTGTTCTTGTGGTAAACTCCCTTGGAAGTAGCCTTGCTCATGGTAGCGATAGCAGCCTTTAAGCAAGCCTTTGCAGTCTCAACATCCTTTGCGGCAACTGCAGCGTCTACTTTCTTGATTGCGGTCTTAACCTCAGACTTGATAGCCTTATTTCTGGCTGTTCTAGTCTCGGCAACCTGAATTCTCTTCTTTGCAGATTTAATGTTAGCCAATCCGTACACCTCCAAACCATGTTTTAAAATAAGCTTATTTTTACATGTTCCGTAAAAGCCGGACACGGACGTCTTTACAAAACATACTCATATATTTTAGGACAGGAATAACGTTATGTCAATACATATTTCTGAAAAAAACGCAAAAAATAAAAAGAAATAGCGTAAGACGTGAAAACAGGAGGAAACGGGATGAGTGAATTTCAGGTGCGGACGGATCTGGCGCTGGAGGCCAGAGAGCGGTTTGAGGAGGATGTGGAAATCCGTGGCGTAGCCGTGGAAGAGTCCTACGACGAGCGGCGGGACATCCGGGTAACGGTAGTCCGGATTCAGACAGAAAATGGGGCGAAGGCCATGGGAAAGCCCATCGGTACCTACATTACACTGGAAGCGCCCCGGATGTCGGAGCCGGACGAGGATTATCACCGGGAGGTGTCGGAGAAGCTGGCAGAATATCTGAAAAAGCTTCTGGATGTGAAAAATGAGAAATCTGTGCTGGTGGTGGGTCTGGGCAACCGGGAAGTGACGCCGGACGCCCTGGGACCGGAGGTGGCCGGTCATCTGCGCGTTACCCGTCATGTGGTGCGGGAATATGGCAAGACTGCGTTTGCGAAGGAAAAGGTGCATCTGGTCAGCGCCATTGTTCCCGGCGTGATGGCACAGACCGGTATGGAGACCCTGGAGGTGGTGCAGGGCATCGTGGCCGAGACAAAGCCGGATTATGTGGTAGTCATTGATGCCCTGGCGGCCCGCAGCAGCAAGCGCCTGAATCGGACCATCCAGCTGTCCGACGCAGGCATTCAGCCCGGTTCCGGAGTGGGCAATCACAGGAACAGTCTGTCAAAGGAGACGATTGGTGTCCCGGTGCTGGCCATCGGTGTGCCAACCGTGGTGGACGCGGCAACTATTGTCTACGATGCTACGGGCGATCGAAGGAGCGTGCCGCCGGGATTGAACGGCATGTTCGTAACTCCGAAGAATGTGGACGAGATGATCCGCCGCTTAAGCTTTACCATTTCCGAGGCCCTGAATCTGGCTCTGTCCTGACATAAGCGTGTCCGGTGGCTCATATACTGAAAACAGTATGGGGGAATGAACGCGTGAGAAAACAAAGCAGCAGGAAAATCGGAAAAGCCATAAACGGCCTGGTCTGGCTCCTGATCGTCGGCATGGGACTTTACATCCTGTGCAGCAGCGTCAGAGTCAGGCCCCTTCGAAAGCTTTCTTATATCTGGAAAGCAGGTCTTCTGGAAATGGAGGGAGATCTGCAGCGGGCGGCCACGAAAACCCTGTATCCGGCCCTGGTTTACACGGCGTCCGGTGGCGGGGCCAAAGCGGACAGTCTGGAGGAATGGGTGTTGGAGCGCGCGGTGAGCATCATTCCCCTCTACGGTTTTCTGACCGGACAGCAGGATTACACCCCTGCCATCGAGAGCACCGCAGCATATGAAATTCTGATTCAGGGCGGCGTCCATGATGAAAACGAGATCAACCAGGAGACCGGAGAGGCCTTCGACCTGGCGGAGCAGGTGGAAGAAGAAAATCAGCAGGCAACAGAACCGGAACCGGACGGGGAATCTAAAGCGGATCTGGGGGAAGTGCCGTCAGAACCCTCCGTGCAGGGACGGGAATACAGTGCCGCAGAGCTCTCCGATTTTGATTTTCTGAAAAACAATTTCTATATAATAGAAAGTAACACGGATATCAGCAGTGATCTTCTGAATGCCGGCGCCCTGCTTTCCATGGACATGACCCTGCAGCAGGACAGCAGCGCCCCCCAGATTCTGATTTATCATACACATTCCCAGGAGGGCTTTGCAGATTCCGTGGAGGGTGACGTACGCACCACCATCGTAGGCGTGGGCGACCGCCTGACGGAAATCCTGCGGGAACGCTTTGGGTATAACGTGATACATAATACGAATGTCTATGATTATATGGACGGCGAACTGGATCGGAATCGTGCCTATACACTGGCAGCGGAGGATGTGAAGCGGATTCTGGCGGAAAATCCGTCCATCGAAGTGCTGATAGATCTGCACCGGGATGGTGTAAATGAAGACACCCATCTGGTGACAGAGGTGGACGGAAAACCCACGGCCCAGTTCATGTTCTTCAACGGCTTAAGCTACAGCAGGCGGAACGGCCCCATATCTTATCTGTATAATCCTTATATCGGGGAAAATCTGGCGCTGTCTCTGCAGCTAAAGCTTGCCTGTGAAAAGTATTATCCGGGCGTCAGCCGCAAAATCTATCTGAAGAGTCTGCGTTACAATCTGCACCTGCGGCCCAAGTCCCTGCTTGTGGAAGCAGGAGCTCAGACCAACACCCTGGAGGAAATGATGAACGCTATGGATCCCCTGGCGGAGGTGCTTTACCAGGTGTTAGGCAATCCTAAATAGCATAAACTAACCGGAATGTCAATGACTTTTTCGCGGCTAAATCGACAATAATTATCAATAAGAACGGTTAGTCTTGCCTTTGAAAAAGAGCATGCTATAATAAGCCTGTCCAAAAGATAAAAGACGAAGACATCATTGCGGACATTGTAAAACCAATACGGTTCATAAACAATAAGCATACGAATAAGAGGAGGAAATTAAGATGCTGAAATTAAAGAATGTTGACTGGAAGAAGACTGGAATTTTCGCTGCAGGTGTGCTGTTTGGCACCGCAGGTATCAAGGCACTGTCAAGCGATGACGCTAAGAATGTATATACGAACTGCACCGCAGCCGTACTTCGCGCGAAGAGCTGCGTCATGAAGACTGCGGCTGTGATCCAGGAGAACGCAGAGGACATCTACGCCGGCGCAAAGCAGATCAATGAGGAGCGCGAGGCAGCCGCAGAGGCAGCAGTTGTGGCAGACGCTGAGGCAGAGGAAGCTGCAGAGACAACTGAGGAGACAGAGGCGTAAATCCATGAAGTTCATCATCAGGCATGAAATCAGAGGCAGAATCCGTGTTCAGGCCTGCGTGCGCCGTATGAGCATCGAAGAGGCGGATACTCTTCAGTATTATCTGGACACACGGGATTTTGTAACTTCGGCAAAAATACAGCGCAATACTCTGAGCATCGTGATTTATTATACGGGGGATCGGCAGCAGGTGCTGACGGCTCTTCGGAACTTCCGTTATGAAAATGTGAACGTTCCCCAGGCGGTATTCCAAAGCTCCGGCAGAGCATTGAACGAGGAGTACTGGGAGAAGCTGGTGAACAGCGTCATCATGCGCGCGGGAAGCAAGCTGTTTCTGCCCTATCCGATCCGCGCCGGCATTGCATTTGTAAAATCATGGAAATATCTGTGGGAGGGCGCGAAGACCCTGGCTCAGGGTAAGATGGAGGTTCCGGTGCTGGATGCCACCGCCATCGGCGTGTCCGTATTCCGGGGCGATTTTGATACCGCAGGCTCCGTCATGTTCCTGCTTGGCATCGGTGAGATCCTGGAGGAGTGGACCCACAAGAAGTCCGTGGGCGATCTGGCCCGCAGCATGTCCCTGAACATTGAAAAGGTGTGGCTCTTAAGCGACGGCCAGGAGGTTCTGGTGGATTCTTCTTCCATTCAGGAAAAAGATCTGGTTGTCATCCATATGGGAAATGTGGTACCATTTGATGGAACGGTGGAAGCAGGCGAGGGTATGGTGAACCAGTCCTCCCTGACCGGTGAATCTGTTCCTGTGGCCAAGGCTCCGGGAGCGTCGGTCTACGCCGGAACCGTTCTGGAGGAAGGCGAGCTGACCATCCGTGTCAAAGTGGGAAGCGGCGCAAGCAAGTATGATCGCATCGCGGCCATGATCGAGGAGTCTGAAAAGCTGAAATCATCCGTGGAGGGCAAGGCAGAGCATCTGGCTGACAAGCTGGTTCCCTACACCCTGGCGGGTGCGGCGGCCACCTGGTTTTTCACCCGTAATATGACGAAGACCCTGGCCGTACTCATGGTGGATTTCTCCTGCGCGCTGAAGCTGGCGATTCCCATCTCTGTGCTGTCCGCCATTCGTGAGGCGGGCGCGGAGCATGTGACCGTCAAGGGCGGCAAGTACCTGGAGGCTGTGGCAGAGGCGGACACCATCGTCTTTGACAAGACCGGTACCCTGACAAAGGCCTGCCCCACCGTGGCAGAGGTGGTTCCCTTTAACGGCGAGAGTCCGGACGAGCTTCTTCGCCTGGCTGCCTGCCTGGAGGAGCACTTCCCCCATTCCATGGCGAAAGCAGTTGTGGACGCCGCCAGGGCGCGCAACCTGAACCATGAAGAAAAGCATTCGAAAGTAGAATATATTGTGGCACACGGCATTTCTACGACAGTAGAAGGGAAGAAAGCGATTATCGGAAGCTATCATTTCGTATTCGACGATGAGAAATGTGTCCTTCCGGCCGGAACCGAGGAGAAGTTTAACGCGCTCCCGGCTGAGTATTCCCATCTCTATCTGGCGGTAGAGGGCGAGCTGGCAGCCGTCATCTGCATCGAGGACCCCATTCGTCCCGAGGCGCCGGCTGTAATTCAGGCCCTGAAGGACGCAGGCATCTCCAAGGTAGTCATGATGACCGGAGACAGCGAGCGGACAGCCAGAGCCGTAGCGGCCAAGGTGGGCGTAGACGAGTTCTTCGCAGAGGTTCTGCCGGAGGACAAGGCGCGCTTCGTAGAGGAAGAGAAGGCAAAGGGCCGCAGGGTCATGATGATCGGCGACGGCATCAACGATTCCCCGGCACTGTCTGCGGCAGACGTAGGCATCGCTATCAGCGACGGAGCGGAGATTGCCCGGGAAATCGCAGACGTGACCGTGGGCGCAGAGGATCTGTGGCAGCTGGTAGCCTTAAAGCACATCGGTAACGGCCTGATGAAGCGGATTCATAAGAATTACCGGACCATCGTGGGCTTCAATACCGGCCTCATCGTTCTGGGTGTAGCCGGAATCTTGCAGCCGACCACCTCCGCACTGCTTCACAATACATCCACACTTGTGATAAGCTTAAACAGCATGAAGCCCTTATGTAAATAGGGTATGCTGATAATAGACCGGAAAGCGGGCGTTTTTTACGCACCCGCTTTTTGGCGTTTTATGAATTAGATAAAACTAACCCAGATAACGGAGGAATTTTTGAATGACAACATTTGACCAGAGTAAAATCCGCAATTTCTGTATTATTGCTCACATCGACCACGGAAAATCCACCCTGGCGGACCGCATCATCGAGCAGACCGGTCTTCTGACCAGCCGGGAGATGCAGGCCCAGGTGCTGGACAATATGGATCTGGAGCGGGAGCGCGGAATCACCATCAAGGCCCAGACCGTCCGCACTGTATACAAGGCCAAGGACGGCGAGGAGTATATCTTCAACCTCATCGATACACCGGGCCATGTGGACTTTAACTACGAGGTATCCCGAAGCCTGGCGGCCTGCGACGGCGCCATCCTGGTGGTGGACGCGGCCCAGGGTATCGAAGCCCAGACACTGGCAAATGTGTATCTGGCGCTCGACCACGATCTGGACGTGATCCCGGTTATCAACAAGATCGACCTGCCCAGCGCCGAGCCCCAGCGGGTCATCGACGAGATTGAGGATGTCATCGGCCTGGAGGCCCAGGACGCGCCCCAGATTTCTGCGAAAACCGGTCTGAATGTGGATCAGGTGCTGGAAGCCATCGTGCATAAAATACCGGCTCCCACGGGCGACCCGAACGCGCCCCTGAAGGCCCTGATTTTCGATTCCGTATACGATTCCTATAAGGGCGTTATTATTTTCTGTCGAATTAAAGAGGGTACGGTGAAGAAGGGAACCACCATCCGCATGATGGCCACCGGAGCCGAGGAAGAGGTCGTGGAGGTAGGCTACTTCGGCGCAGGCCAGTTCATTCCCTGCGACGAGTTGTCTGCTGGCATGGTAGGCTACGTGACAGCCAGCATCAAAAATGTCCGGGACACCCGTGTAGGTGATACGATTACCGACCGGGATAATCCCTGCGACGCGCTGCTGCCGGGCTACAAGAAGGTTCTGCCCATGGTGTACTGCGGTCTCTATCCGGCGGATGGAGCCAAGTATCCGGATCTCCGTGACGCCCTGGAGAAGCTGCAGTTAAACGATGCTTCCCTCCAGTTTGAGCCGGAGACATCTATTGCATTGGGATTTGGTTTCCGCTGCGGATTCCTGGGACTACTCCATCTGGAAATCATCCAGGAGCGTCTGGAGAGAGAATACAACCTGGACCTGGTAACCACGGCTCCGGGCGTTATCTACAAGGTTTATAAGACCAACGGCGAGGTCATCGATCTGACGAACCCGTCCAATCTGCCCGACCCGTCGGAGATCGAGCATATGGAGGAGCCCTTCGTCAGCGCCGAGATCATGGTGACCACCGAGTTCATCGGTTCCATCATGGAGCTCTGCCAGGAGCGAAGGGGCATCTACCTTGGCATGGAATATATGGAGGAGACCCGTGCCCTGTTAAAATATGAGCTTCCGCTGAATGAGATCATCTATGACTTCTTCGACGCCCTGAAATCTCGTTCCAGAGGCTACGCGTCCTTCGACTATGAGATGAAGGGCTATGTGCAGGCCGATCTGGTGAAGCTGGATATCCTGATCAATAAGGAAGAAGTGGACGCCCTGTCCTTCATTGTCCACAGCAGTACTGCCTACGAGCGTGGCCGCAAAATGTGTGAGAAGCTGAAGGATGAGATTCCGCGTCATCTCTTTGAGATCCCGATTCAGGCAGCTGTGGGCGGCAAGGTCATCGCCCGTGAGACCGTCCGGGCCATGCGGAAAGACGTGCTGGCCAAGTGTTACGGCGGTGATATCAGCCGTAAGAAGAAGCTTCTGGAGAAGCAGAAGGAAGGAAAGAAGCGGATGCGCCAGGTGGGCAATGTGGAGATCCCACAGAAGGCCTTCATGAGCGTACTGAAGCTGGATGACAAATAGGATTGGCTGACATGAAAAAAAAGCTTGGTATCTATATTCACATTCCCTTCTGCGTGCGCAAATGCGCCTACTGCGATTTCCTCTCTGCCCCGGCGGACGAGACGACCCGGGCCGCGTATGTACGTGCGTTGAAGGAAGAAATCCGGTCAGCCGGAGACTTGAATGAAACATATGAGGGAGCGACCGTCTTTTTTGGAGGCGGCACGCCCTCTCTTCTGGCAGGAGAAGAGCTGGCAGGAATCCTCGACGAGGTTTCCCGGCGGCTTCTTTTGCGTCCCGATGTGGAGATTACGGTGGAGTGTAATCCGGGCACACTGAACAGGAAAAAGCTGGAAAATTATAAAGCGGCAGGCGTCAACCGCCTGAGTATCGGTTTACAGTCGGCGGACAACCGGGAACTGAAGATCCTGGGGCGTATTCACACCTGGGAGCAGTTCCGGGAGAATTACGCGCTGGTGCGGGAGCTTGGTTTTTCCAATGTAAATATCGACCTGATGTCCGCCTTGCCCGGACAGACCAGGGAGGACTGGCTGTCCACGCTTCAGAAGGTCACGGCGCTCGATCCGGAGCATATTTCCGCTTACAGCCTGATTATCGAGGAGGGTACGCCCTTTTACGAAAAATACAGGGAGAACGGGCCCCGGGAGTCGGAGCTTCCGGGCGAGGATCTGGATCGGATCATGTATGAGGACACGAAAGCATTTCTCCATGAAAAGGGCTATGAGCGCTACGAGATCTCCAACTATGCGAAGCCGGGCTGTGAATGCCGTCATAATCTGTCTTACTGGGAACGAACCGATTACAGGGGCTTCGGCATTGGCGCAGCGTCGCTTTTGAATGAAGTGCGCTACAAAAACAGCACCGATTTACAGGAATATCTGAAAGGCCATTTCACTTATGAAAGCGTGGAGCCCTTAAGCGCCGGGGACGCCCTGGAGGAAACCATGTTCCTGGGGCTTCGGGAAATGCGGGGTGTGGCCGTGACGGAACAGATTCGGAAAACATACGGTCCGGTACTGGAACGTCTGGTGCAGGAAGGGCTGCTGGAACGGGCTGACGGACGGGTTCGTCTGACGGATCGGGGCATCGATGTAAGCAATTACGCCCTGGCGGAATTCCTGCTGGAATAATTTTTTCTGGCTTCGAAGGAAAAAAC
>NZ_JBOKYU010000014.1:0-47079 GCF_051972735.1 Laedolimicola sp.
ACCAGACACAGCACCAGCAGCAGAACCGTCGAAAGCAGGACGGTAACCGGCAGCCAGTCTCGTTCTCTTTTCTTCTTCAAGGCATGCATCTCTTTTCTTTTCAGGATTTTTGTGGTATACTCTCGTTGCAGATTTTTATTCCATGGTTCAGACTCGCATTTTGTTTGGAATCCTGTCTGCGATAACTTATCTGCGATGAAAATGTAAGATTTATTATCATTATATCACAAATTTCACAACATTACGAAAGGAATTTATAATATTATGAAAAAAATCACAAGTTTCACCATCAATCACCTGCTGCTTCAGCCCGGCGTCTACGTATCCCGCAAGGATCCGGTGGGCGGCACGGTCGTCACTACCTTTGATCTGCGCCTCACCAGCCCCAACGAGGAGCCGGTTATGAACACCGCTGAGATGCACACCATTGAGCATCTGGCAGCCACCTTCTTACGCAACCATAAGGACTACGGCTCCAAAACGGTCTACTTCGGCCCCATGGGCTGCCGCACCGGTTTTTATCTGCTGCTGACCGGCGATTATGAGTCCAGGGATATCGTTCCGCTGATGATTGAAATGTGGGAGTTCATCCGGGATTTCGAGGGCGACGTGCCCGGAGCAAGCGCCCGTGACTGTGGCAACTACCTGGATATGAATCTGCCCATGGCGAAGTATCTGGCAAAGCGGTATCTGGAAAATGTGCTCTATGATATCAAAGAGGATCGACTGGTGTATCCGGAATAAACCAAACCTTAAAATAATGTATAAGAAAACGGACAGCGCTCTGGTTGTACCGACCTCCAATTGTTAGATTTCCAACTTTGAAGGTCACTTCATCTTCCACAGTGCTATCCGTTTTCTTTATTTTTGTTTTTATATCTTATGTTTTTAAGAATACTCTACAGATACACATTCCGCACTATCGGCATGAAATTTTTTTGATGTATATCTGTCTTATCATCCATTTACAGCAGCGCCCGCAGCTCCTCATGCAGCTTCCCGTTGGTCGCCACGATGCCGCCCGGTTCCACCGGATTTACTTCTGAGCCGTCGTAGCGGGTAATTTTGCCGCCCGCCTCGGTGAGAATCAGCATTCCCGCCGCGAAATCCCAGGGCTGCAGTCTTGCCTCAAAGTAACCGCCGATACGTCCGGCCGCCGTGTAAGCCAGATCCATGGCCGCCGATCCTGTCCGCCGGATATCCTCGCATTTTTCAAACACTCGCTGGAAGCAGGCAAAATTCCGAGGCGCCAACTCCTTCTGATAGGGCGCGGTTCCGATGGCGATGATGGTCTGTCCCAGATTCTCTGCCTCAGCCACATGAATAGGACGGCCATTGACGAAGCTGCCCTTGCCCTTCTCGGCATAGAACATCTCCTCCCGGAAGGGATCATAAATGACGCCCAGGATAATTTCACCCTTGCTGTAAAGTCCCAGCGACACCGTGCTGTGCTGATAATCATGCACCAGATTCGTCGTACCGTCGATTGGGTCCAGAATCCAGAAGGTGTCGCCCTTCATAGCGTGAAGCCCATCCTCCTCACCAAGGAATTCGACCTCCGGCGCAAGCTCGCCCAGCTTCTCCCGCAGGAAATTCTGGATGTTGGTATCCACCTGGGTCACATAATCCGCCAGGCCCTTTACCTTCACATGGCCCGCCATATCCCGGTTTTCCACAAACTGTCTGGTCTCACGGACCAGCTGCATCACTTCATTGATATCCACGCTCATCGTTTTCCTTCCTCCTGCTTTCCAAATTTTCTTAAAATCTCATGGAATTGGCTTCCACATTTTTCCATTTCTTTCAATACCACATCAATCTTCTGCCCGTCCAGGAACCAATTGTCCCGACTGATCTCCCGGGTCACTGTCGGGCAGACCAGGAACTCGGTTTCCGGGAAGCATACTTTATAATACAGCAGAGCCCGGCGTGCATGACAGGCCTGAGGACAGAGAATTGCCTTCTTGATGGAGAGACCAAGGCTTTCCGTCACCTTCCGGGAGTAAATGGCGTTTTCATAGGTATAAGTCGCCTCTTTCTCTTTCAGAATGGCCGTCTCCGGAACACCCTCCCGCATCAGAATATCATGCAGGAAATCCCATTCTGTCTGCGCCTCATAGCCGGGAATCCGGCATCGTCCCACCGGCTTGCTGAAGCGGCCCGAAGGAAGCACGCAGGGCGCATAGCCATCCAGATACAATTTCGCCGCCGTCACCGCAATACCGCCCTGATCGCCACCAGGGATGAAAATGATATCGGCCCGCTCCGGCTCACTTTCCACAAAGATAAAATCCGTAATGTCTTCTACAAAACCCACGGTGTAGCACCCGTCCCTTCCGTTTTGTTCTGCATTTTAATGGTAACACAGCCGCCTTATTTTTTCAAAATACCGCTTTCCTGCACCCTTGCAATCGCCTTCTCAATCACCGGAACCGGATGCACCAGCGCCATCCGCACATAGCCCTCGCCCAAATCGCCAAAGGCGCTGCCCGGGGTCACAATCATGCCGGTCTTCTCCATCAATTCCATCGTAAAAGCTGCGCTGTCCGTATAGCCCTCCGGCAGGGGAGCCCACACAAACATAGTACCCTGGCTGTCCGGCACGTTCCATCCGATGGAGCGAAGACCTCCGCAGAGAGCCTTATTTCTCCGCTCATACTCGGCGCACTGCTCCTTTACGGAATCCTGAGGACCGGTCAGGGCTGCCACCGCCGCCATCTGAATCGGCAGGAAGATACCGTAGTCGATCTGGGAGCGTACTTTGGAAAATTCCCGAATAATCTCACGATTACCTACCGCGAAGGACATGCGCATGCCGGTCATATTGTAGCTCTTGGACAGGGAGTAAAACTCGATGCCCACCTCCTTCGCGCCCGGATAGGACAGAAAGGACTTTCCTTCCCTTCCATCGTAAATGATATCGGAATAAGCATTATCATGCAGAATGATAATGTTGTACTTTTTCGCGAACGCAATCAGCTCTTCATAAAAAGCGTCATCCGCCACAGAGCAGACCGGATTGGACGGGTAAGATACAATCATAAACTTCGCCACCCGCGCAGTCTCCGCCGGAATA
Organism: Laedolimicola sp.; assembly: GCF_051972735.1. Lineage (NCBI taxonomy): Bacteria > Bacillati > Bacillota > Clostridia > Lachnospirales > Lachnospiraceae > Laedolimicola > Laedolimicola sp. The sequence continues at coordinate 3,077 of NZ_JBOKYU010000014.1, forward strand.
TCCTCGAATCTCGGCAGGAAATTATTTTCCGCATAGAGCGGATAAGTCTCGATCTTCGCACCCGCCAGCTGCGGTCCCAGGGAAAATACCGGATAACCCGGATTCGGGGCCAGCATGATATCGCCCGGATCGCACAGGGCCACAGCCACATGAGCCATACCCTCCTGGGAGCCGTACAATGTCATAATCTCATCTGCCTCCAGGCTCACGCCAAACCGGGTCTGATAGAAATCCTGCATGGCTTTGATAAGCTCCGGCCTGTCCGTAATGGCGTATTTATAATTTTCCGGATCCTTGCAGGCCTCCACCATGGCGTCCATCACATGCTTCGGCGGCTGAAAATCCGGCGTACCGATGGAGAAATTATAGACCTCCATACCTTTCTCTGCCAGTTCGTTCTTTTTATGGGCCAGGGCTGCGAAGATACCTTCCTCTATCGCCTCTGCCCGTTTTGAAAATATAAAATTCATCGTCTTAAGTCCTCTCTGCTGCGCCGCGTATCCTGGCGCGTTTCTCTCATATTCTGGAAAGTCTCTGTCCATTCGGCCAGCGCTCAATCTTTCTTATTTTAATACAAACTTCCTGCTAATTCAATTCTTTTCTTGCTTTTCGTTCTCAGGTCTGATAGAGTATTATCAGTAACACACATTTACCAAATAAAAAGGAGAACAATCAAATGGCAGACAATAAATGCAGCACACCGGATTGCGGCGGCAACTGCGATACCTGTAACGGAGACATCACCGTAACCCTGACCCTGGACAATGACGAAACCGTAGAATGCGCCATCCTCACCATCTTCCCGGTGGACGGACGTGACTACATCGCCCTGCTTCCTCTGGATGAGAACGGCGAGAACGAGGACGGCGAGGTATATCTGTACCGTTACGACAACAGCACCGGAAGCCCGGTTCTGGACAATATCGAGTCCGATGAGGAGTACGACGCAGTGGCTGACATGTTCGATCAGATGCTGGACGCAGCCGAGTACGATGAGTTAGTTGAGGCTGACGGCGAGGATGTTGATTTCGACGAAACCAACTAAAGCTTATCTATTTCACTCAAATCAATAGACAGGCAGATAGACATTTCCACTTTTCAAAACACAGAAAAAAGAGCCGAGAATATATGCCTCTCGGCTCTTCTTTCGTTCGCCTACTCTTCTAAAAGCTCTTCTACGAAACGTGATTGTTCTGCTTTCTTTCCATACAGCTTTCTCACCGAAAAAATATACAACAGCTCCTTTGCCCGGGTCATGGCCACATAGAACAGCCGCCGTTCTTCTTCCATATCTTCCTCGAAAAGCCCCCGCTTGTGGGGCGTAATTCCCTCATTGGCGTCGATGATGAATACGATGCGGTATTCCAGGCCCTTACTACTGTGCATGGTGGACAATATCACGCCATCGCTGCTCGCTTCCCGCTCCTTCGCCTGCTTCAGAAGCTCTGCCCGGATGGATGCGATATGGTTTTCCCACTCCTCCAGAGTTTTAAAACCGGAAGCCAGCTCCTTTAATTCGTCGAGAATTCCAAAGAAATCCTCCGGCTTTCTTCCTTTGTAATCGGCATATTCCTTCAGATACTCCTCATAGCCGATGATATTTCGGATATAGTGTAGGGCCCCGGAAGGACTTAAATGTCCGCACATCTTCAAATCCTTCTCCAGCTTTTCGATCCGCTTGCAGACCCAGGGCTTATCGTCATACCAGGTAAGCAGCTCCTCCCAAGAAATCACTTCGCTGTCCAGACATTCCCGCCCCAGGTAGCGCTTCGGGCGGTTCATGACCTGCAAAAAGTCCTCGCGCTTCACCAGACTCTTTTTCATGTCCCGGGCCATGTGAAGATAAGCAAAAATATCCTTCACAATCCAGTGATCATAGAGGTTCGGCAGTGCGTCCCGCATCCGGAACGGAATTCCCTCGGAAATCAGTTCTTCCACCAGCTTCCGGGGCTGGGTATTGGTCCGGAACAGAATCGCGATATCCCGATAAGAACCTCCTTTTTCCCGGTAGGTCTTAATCTTATCAACGACGCACTCGTACTCCTCATCCTGATCCCGAAACTTATGGTGCAGAATCGGCGGTCCTTCCTGCTTGTTCGCCTGAATTTTCTTGGCAAAACGCTGCTTATTATTCTCGATAACCTTGCAGGCTCCTTCCACAATCAGGCGCGTACAGCGGTAGTTCGTATCCAGAAGCACCTGTTTCGCCGCCGGATAATCCTGTTTGAAGTGCAGCATAATCTCCGGCTTCGCGCCGCGGAAACGGTAGATGGACTGGTCGTCGTCGCCTACGATGAACAGGTTATCCTCCGGCGCCGCCAGCATCCGCACAATGTCGTACTGCAGCTGATTGATATCCTGAAATTCATCCACCAGGATATACCGGAATTTCCGTTGCCAGGCCCCGAGAATGTCCTTCCGTTCCTTCAAAAGCTGGTAGCAGTAGACCAGCATATCGTCGAAATCGATTTTATTGCTGCGGCGCAGGCGGTTATCGTATTCGTTAAAAATGGCGGTAAAGCTTTTGGTATTGCAGGATGTGGCCTTATATTCCTGCAGGTTCACCCGATCATTTTTCACCTTGCTGATTTCCGCCGCGATACTGCCGATGAGCTCTGATTCGTCATCCGGCTCCAGCTTCTGCTTATAGACTGCCTCCCGCAGAAACTGGTATTTTTCGGTCTCCCGGAGAATATTGTCGGCACGATAGCCATAGGCCAGCTTCAGGATCTGGAAAAAGACCGCATGAAAGGTACCAAAAGAAACAGCCGTATTCGCGCTGTTCGTCAGCCGCAGATACCGCTCCTTCATTTCCCTTGCCGCCGCTTTTGTAAAAGTAATCACCAGAATCTCTCCGGGTGGAATGTGACAGATTTCCGTCAGATACTGAACCCGTCTCGTAAGTACCATCGTCTTACCGGAACCGGGTCCCGCCAGAACCAGCATGGGGCCGTCACGGTGGGTGACGGCCTTCTGCTGTACTTCAGATAAAGAATTCAAATTTTATGCCTCCAGCTTTGCAATCGCTGCGCGCACACGCTTCAGAGTCTCCTCCTTGCCGATGACCTCCATGAGCTCGGTGGCTCCGCAGGGCGTCATCTGCCTGCCGGATACGGCGATTCGGATGGGCCAGAGCACATAGCCGTTCTTACAGCCCTTCTCCTCCACATATTTCAGAAGACGTGTATACAGTCCGTCGTTGCTGTAGTCCTCCTGCTCCTCCAGGATCGGAAGCAGCTCTTTTAAAACCTCCAGAGAAGACGAGGCGCTTGTCTTCATCTTTTTATGCGCATAAATCGCGGTGTCGTACTCGGGAACTGCCTCGAAGAAGTCTACCATATCCTCGATCTCCGGGAACACCTCGATACGGGTCTTTACCATAGCAGCGATCTTCTTCAGATCATAATCCTTGGTAATGACCTTCTTCAGATGCGGCAATGCCATCTCATAAAACTTATCAAAGTCCATAGCCTTGATGTACTCACCGTTCATCCATTTCAGCTTGGTGTAATCGAATACGGACGGTGCCTTGCTGATGTGGTGATAATCAAAAGCCTTAATCAACTCATCCAGAGAATAAATCTCCCGATCCTCATCCGGACTCCAGCCCAGCAGCGCTACGAAATTGATAATCGCCTCCGGCAGAAAGCCCTGCTCCAGCAGATCCTCGAAGGAAGAATGGCCGCAGCGCTTGGACAGCTTCTTATGCTCCTCGTCGGTAATCAGCGGGCAATGTACATAGACCGGCACTTCCCAGCCAAACGCCTCATAGAGGCGGTTGTATTTCGGAGAAGAGGACAGATACTCATTTCCACGGACTACGTGGGTGATTCCCATCAGATGGTCGTCTACCACATTCGCGAAGTTGTAAGTCGGATATCCGTCGGACTTGATCAGGATCATGTCGTCCAGCTCCGCATTGTCTACAGTGATATCGCCATAAATATCGTCATGGAAGGTGGTGGTTCCGGTGGTCGGATTATTCTGGCGGATAACAAAGGGTACGCCCGCTGCCAGCTTCGCTTCTACCTCTTCCTTAGACAGATGTAGACAGTGCTTATCATATACAACAATCTCCTTACCCGCCACTTCGGTCTTCAGGGACTCCAGGCGCTCCTTGTCGCAGAAGCAGTAATAAGCCTCGCCTTTTTCAATCAGCTTTTTCGCGTACTCCATATAGATGCCTGCCGCCTGGCGCTCACTCTGCACATAGGGGCCCACGCCTCCGTCCTTGTCCGGACCCTCGTCATGCTCCAGGCCCGCTTCCTTCATGGTACGGTAAATGATATCGACCGCGCCCTCCACATAGCGCTCCTGGTCGGTATCCTCGATACGGAGCAGGAAATCTCCGTCCTCATGCTTGGCAATCAGATATGCGTACAGCGCCGTTCTCAAGTTACCCACATGCATTCTTCCGGTAGGACTCGGCGCAAATCTTGTTCTTACTTTACTCATTCTTCTTCACTCCCGTTATTCTTCTGAAATGGCCTTTCATTTCTTACTTCCGTAAAACAGGCCGCTCTGGAAATTATATACCAAAGCGGCCCGCTTTACAAGGGGAAAAGTTCCCCGTCTCTTTTATTTTCCAGCTTTTTCATCCCACACCGGAACGGAGATACCTGCTACCTCTGAAGTAAACGGGGTTCCGTCGTGTTTCTCGAAATGACGCCATGCCCGCAACACATATTTGAAGCCTATGTACTGAAGCGGCAGGTTGCAGTATACCATCAGGATGTTGGCGAAATCACTCAGATCCCAGAGGGCACCCAGATCCATGCCCGCAATGTTGGTAATGACGCCAAAGCTGATAACCACCAGACACAGAACGCGAATCACATTGATAAAGGCCTTATTGGCGGAGATACGGTTCGCGCACATCTCGGTGAAGGACATGAAGCCCATCAGACAGGTGAAGGCGAACAGGCCGAAGCAAAGGCTTACTAGCAGGGTCACAAAGCTGTAAGCTGCTCCGCTGCTTCCGGTCAGCGCGCCGCAGGATGCCAGGAATTTTTCCAGCTTGCCGAGTTCAAACCAGGCGTCTGCCTCTCCGGTCAGCCACATTCTTCCCATAATAACCACAAAACCGGTCAGGGTGCAGATAACGATGGTATCCAGGAATACACCCAGCGCCTGTACGCAGCCCTGATCGCAGGGATGAGCGGTATCTGCCGCTGCTGCCGGCATGGTAATGGTTCCCTGGCCGGCCTCATTGGACATCAGGCCTCTCTTAATGCCCTGGCTTAAAGCGATACCAAAAGCTCCGCCAAAGACTGCGGCCGGTTTAAAAGCCTGTGTGAAAATAGCTGCGAAGAACCAGGGAATCCGAGTGAAGTTGCAAAGTACCAGAACTACGACAGTCAGCACGTATACCACTGCCATAATCGGAACCAATACATCTGTTACCTTCGACACCTTCTTGATACCGCCAAAGCTGATAATAGCGGTCACCACGATCAGCACTGCAAAGGACACCCAGTACAGTGCAGAATTGGTCGCAAAGGTCGTTCCTGTCACCACACCAGCGATGGCTCCCACTGCGGAAATGGTGTTGAAGCCCTGCGCAGGGAAGCAGAGGAACGCGTAAATGATGTAGAGCACGCTCAAGGCTACGCCCGCCCAGGCCGCGTCCTTTAAAAGACGACGTCCATAGAAGGGAAGACCACCCACATAGGCGTCGCCGCGCTTCTCCTTGAAAATCTGAGACATGGTAGACTCCACGAATGCGGTCGCCATGCCAAAAAACGCGGAAATCCACATCCAGAACAGCGCGCCCGGTCCTCCGATAGAAATTGCTCCGGTTACGCCCAGGATATTGCCAGGGCCTACACGCATGGCCGTGGACAGCAGGAACGCCCCCAGGGAAGAGATGCCCATGGTTGTACTCTTGCTGTTCATCAGCACCTGAAGTCCGTACTTAAACTTGCGCACCTGTACGAAACGCAGCTTAAAGGTGAAATAGATGCCGGTTCCCACTAATAAAATAATGGCCAGACTGAAATTGCCCAGAATCGGAATGGACGCGTACCAGTCAAGGTTTGTCGGAAAATCCCAGAACCAGTTGGATACAATCTGGATTTTACCGCAGATTGCGTTCACTGCACTAAATAAAGCTTCCATAACAAAAACCCCCTCACATTTTTTCTCATTATAAAACAACATGAAGGGGTTTGTACAGTATTACTTTTCTCTTTTCAAGGTTTCATTCCGAAAACTTTGTGGTCAGCTCTCGCGCAAGCGCGGACTTTGACTCGTTGCCCGCGTAAAACAAGGGCGCAACTGACGCTGCGCCCTTATCGTATCCATATGATAGTCAAATCTGTAAAATCCGGACTTCTTAAAGTTGTGTGTGTGTGTGCATTAGATACTTCGCGAAGCCGCACTTATCAGATCTTTATAGCATGTGTTTACAAATATTATAAATAATTTCCTGAGAATTACATTCCCATCTGCTTTGCAACCTCTGCCGCAAAGTCCTCGTTCTTCTTCTCAAGTCCCTCGCCGGTCTCGAAACGAACGAACTTCTTGATGGTGATGTTTGCGTTGTTCTCTTTTGCTACCTGAGCTACATACTTCGCAACAGTCTGCTTTCCGTCCTCAGCCTTTACATATACCTGGTCAAGCAGGCAGATCTCTTTCAACTCTTTATTGATACGGCCCTGGATCATGCCCTGGATAACCTTCTCCGGCTTCTGGGATTCCTTCGGATCGTTCTGAATCTGAGCCATCAGGATAGCCTTTTCTTTTTCGATGTACTCCGGCTCTACCTCAGCGTCGCTGGTGTACAGCGGCTTCAGAGCTGCAGCCTGCATAGCTACGTTCTTAGCCATCTCACGGATAGCGTCGTTGATAACGTCTGTCTCAACGTCTACCAGAACGCCGATCTTTCCGCCTGCATGGATGTAGGAAGCTACGAAACCGTTCTCCTCCTCAACCTGAGCGAAACGACGGATGTTCATGTTCTCGCCGATAACAGCGATCTGGGAAGCAAGTGCCTCCTTTACAGTCAGAGTCGGGTCTTTCTCCCACTTCTCTGCCAGGAACTCATCAATATCTTTTGCAGCAGTCTTAACAGCCTGAGCTGCTACGTCTGCTACGTAGGACTGGAATTTCTCGTTCTTTGCAACGAAGTCAGTCTCAGCATTTACCTCTACAACAACAGCCTTGTGGTCGTCATTGATCAGGCAGGTATCTACAATACCCTCTGCTGCGATACGGCCAGCCTTCTTCTGTGCGCTTGCAAGGCCTTTCTCTCTCAGCCAGTCAACAGCTGCGTCCATATTTCCCTCGGTAGCTGTCAGGGCCTTCTTGCAGTCCATCATGCCAGCGCCGGTCATTTCTCTTAACTCTTTTACCATTCCTGCTGTGATTGCCATTTCTAATCCCTCCAAATTCGTTTGTGTAAGCCGCGTGTGCCGTAAAGCACACGCGGATAAAGTCACTTACTGTTCGCTCCGCTCACAGTAGCCGCTTCCTGATGCACAGAAATTACGCTTTCGCGCAATTTCGCGCTTGCACTTTCGACTTTTACTTAAGCCTCTGCGGTCTCCTCAGTCTCAGCTTCCTCTGCAGCTTCCTCAGCTGCGCCCTGGTTAGCCTCAACAACAGCGTCTGCCATCTTGGAAACGATCAGCTTTACGGCTCTGATAGCGTCATCATTGCCCGGGATTACATAATCCAGCTCTTCCGGATCACAGTTGGTATCAGCGATTCCGATAAGCGGAATACCCAGTGTATGTGCTTCCTGTACGCAGATTCTTTCCTTCTTCGGGTCTACTACGAAGATAGCGTCCGGGATGCGCTTCATATCCTTGATACCGCCAAGGTTCTTCTCCAGCTTCTCCCACTCTTTCTTCAGTGCGATAACTTCCTTCTTCGGCAGTACATCAAAGGTTCCGTCCTCAGACATCTTCTCGATAGCCTTCAGACGAGCGATTCTGCTCTGGATGGTCTTGAAGTTGGTCAGCATACCGCCGAGCCAACGCTCATTTACGTAGAACATACCGCAACGCTCTGCCTCAACCTTGATAGCGTCCTGAGCCTGCTTCTTGGTTCCTACGAACAGGATGTTTCCACCCTCTGCCGCGATGTCAAATACTGCCTTGTAAGCCTCATCAACCTTTCCTACAGACTTCTGCAGGTCGATGATGTAGATGCCGTTACGCTCTGTGTAGATGTACGGAGCCATCTTGGGGTTCCAGCGTCTTGTCTGATGTCCGAAATGAACACCTGCTTCCAGTAACTGCTTCATAGAAATTACACTCATGTTTCTTTCCTCCATTTGGTTGTTCTTCCGCGAGTTTCTTCACCGTGAAATACCGGTTCATATGCAATCCAGGCACCTTTCCCGGTTCCGCCCGCGTGTTTTTTCACTAACTTTGAAAGTATAACATAAGAAAAGGGCTTTGACAAGCCCTTTTCCTTGACAAATTTGCAATTTTCAGCCTAATCTATCCGCTTTAATCTGCCAGCCAGTTGTACAACTCCTCATATTTCTTCGCAGAATTATTCCAGGAGAAGTCCACAGCCATGCCACGGTCAATAATCTTGTTCCACTCACGCTTCTTATCATAGTAGATATGCTCTGCGTAGCGGACAGTGTGCATCATCTCGTGGGCGTTGTAATTGGTGAAGCTGAAGCCGGTTCCCTTGCTCTCGTACTCGTTGTACGGCTCTACCGTATCCTTCAGGCCGCCGGTCTCGCGGACGATAGGCACGGTGCCATAGCGCAGGCTCATAAGCTGGCTCAAGCCGCAGGGCTCAAACTGGGACGGCATCAGGAAAGCGTCGCAGGATCCGTATACCTTGTGGGACATGGCCTCGGAATAGAAAATATTTGCCGAAACCTTGCCCTGGTACTTCCATGCGAAATGACGGAACATATTCTCATAACGCTCCTCACCGGTTCCCAGAACTACAAACTGTACCTCATCCTGACAGAGCTCGTCCATCACATAGGCAATCAGATCAAAGCCCTTCTGGTCTGTCAGGCGGGATACGATACCGATCATCATTTTCTTCGGATCCACATCAAGACCCAACTCCTGCTGCAGGGCGGTCTTGTTCTTCACCTTCTCCTTACGGAAGTTTACAGCGTTATAATTATGAACCAGATATTTGTCGCTCTCCGGATTGTACTCGTCATAATCGATACCATTTACAATGCCACGCAGGGAGTTGGCACGGGCACGCATCAGGCCGTCCAGGTGTTCTCCATAATATGGCATCTTAATTTCCTCGGCATAGGTATCGCTTACGGTGGTCACGGCATCCGCGTATACGATGCCTCCCTTCAGATAGTTAGCGTCGCCATAGGCTTCCAGCTTATCCGGCGTAAAATAAGATGCATTCAGACCGGTGATGTCCTTGACCGTCTTCATATCCCAGATTCCCTGGAACTTCAGGTTATGTATGGTCATAATAGTCTTAATTCCCCGGAAGAACGGGTTGTCCTGGAATGAGTCATTCAAATATACAGGAACCAGTCCGGTCTGCCAGTCATGACAATGGATGATGTCCGGACGGAAATCCAGGGACGGCAGTGCAGAGATCGCGGCCTTGGAAAAGAACGCGAACTTTTCGATATCCTCATAGATGTTGCCATAGGGTTTCGGTCCGGCGAAATAATATTCATTATCAATAAAGTAAAACTTCACGCCCTCATATTCCATCTCCAGGATGCCTACATACTGACTGCGCCATGCCAGATTCATATAGAAATGGGTCACATACTTCATCTGATCCTTCCACTCCTGACGGATGCACATATACTTAGGAATCATTACCCGGATATCGTACTGCTCTTTGTCAAAATATTTCGGCAATGATCCTACTACGTCTGCCAGTCCTCCCGTCTTAATAAAAGGAACCGCTTCTGAAGCGACAAATAAGATCTTTTTCACTGCATTTCCTCCCAGCTCATTTTGGATTTTATTTATATCCATTATAACGCATTCGAAATGCATTTAAAAGTATAATTTGTGCAATTTCTACATTTAAGAGACCTTTCGCTTATTTTCCAGACGGATGCGATCGGAAATCAGGGCGATAAATTCTGAATTGGTGGGCTTTCCCTTACCGTTGCTGACCGTATAGCCAAACAGCTCGTCGATGGTATCCATTTTGCCGCGGCTCCAGGCCACTTCGATGGCATGTCGGATGGCGCGCTCTACCCGGCTTGGCGTGGTCTGATAATGCTTGGCAATGGTGGGATACAGTACCTTCGTCACAGAGCTCAGCATTTCCATATCCCTGACTGACATAATAATCGCGTCGCGCAGATACTGGTAACCCTTGATATGGGCCGGCACGCCGATTTCATGAATCATATTTGTAACATCGGTCTCCAGATCGTGCTCTCCGTACAGGCGCCCCGGCTCCTGTGCCTCACCGGAACAGACCGGGCGTTTCAGCTTTTCGCCGTGTTTCAGAAAGCTTCTGAGTCGTCCCAGCAGCATTTCATTGTTAAACGGTTTCATAATATAATAGCTTGCGCCCAAAGCAAAGGCATCCTCGGTCACGCTCTCCTGCCCGATTGCAGAAAGTACAATAATTGCCGGAAACTTTTTCAGGCTCTTATCTTCCTTAAGTTTTTCCATAACGCCCAGTCCATCCATCTTCGGCATAATTAAATCCAGTAGCACCACGTCCGGCGTGTTTTTCCGAATCAGTTCCACGGCGTCTTCTCCATTTGCTGCCGTGCCAACCAGCTCCATCCCATTTTCCGTCTGTATCAGGGCATTCAACATTTCCAACATTCTTTCATTGTCGTCCGCAATTGCAATCGTCAGCCTTTCCATAAGATTCCCCCCATTTCTGTACTGTCTGTGATTTGTTTTGTGATATACCTATTATAACCATTTATTTCCTTTTTCCGCAATTCCAATCGTTCTGCATTTTCAGACAGACAGGGACAGATTTCGACAGGCTTTTTCTTTAACTGACATGGGAAAGCATTTCTTCCACGAAGATGCCGTATCCTTTTGTCGGATCGTTCACAAATACATGGGTTACCGCGCCAATCAGTTTCCCATTTTGGATAATCGGACTGCCGCTCATGCCCTGGATAATGCCGCCTGTCAGAGCCAGAAGCTCCGGATCTGTGACCCGTAAAATCATTCCCTTGTTCACGTCCGACGCGTTCCTTTTCACCTCCTCGATGGCAATGCGGTAATCCCTCATTTCCCCGTTGATCCCGGAACGCACCCAGGCCTCTCCCTCTGTAATTTCCTGTTTATATCCCACCTCCACTGCTTCCCCGTCCAGCTTATCTCCCAGCCTCTCTGTTCCTTCCCCGAAAATCCCAGCCTCTGTATTTTCCTGAATCTGTCCGCAGATCAGGTTATTTCGATAACGGATAAGCCCGGCTACCTGCCCCGGATTACCTGGTTCTCCACGGTGGATTTCCGCCACGGTCGTGTCGTAGAGCTTTCCTTCGCTGATCTTCAGAAGCTCCCCGGTATCGGAATCATTGATACCGTGTCCCAGAGCTCCAAATTTTCCATTTTCTGTAAGAAATGTCAGCGTACCGATCCCCTGGGTATTGTCCCGTACCCAGATGCCAAGCCTGTAACCATTTTCTGTATCAGCGGCCTGCAGGCGGATTTCAAAAGTCCGGCCGGAACGTTCGATTCCCAGAACCAGTTTCTCACTTCCATTTTCTTCCACACTCTCTATCAGCTTTTCCTTTTCCCGTATCTTCACGCCGTTCACAGAACGGATATAATCTCCGGCCTGCACCAGCCGGAAGGCCGGTTCATAATTCAAACCGTCGCGTCCGGTCACTTTCCCGGTTCCAATCACCATGACGCCATCGGTCTCCATATAGATGCCGATGGGAATACCGCCGGGCGTTACCGTCGTCTTTGGCGTCACCTGCACGTTCGTTTCTTTCAGGGGAATCACCCCCAGATACCGATAGGAAATCCGGTAACTGCTTCCGTTTCGACTGTCGTAAGATGCTTTGGTGACACTCTCCTGAATCTGTGCCGCCACCGGGAAACCGGGTGTTTCCGGCCCTGCGCCGCCCTCCGTCTGGGTATAGGAGTCTGGTATCAGAGCCCGTTCCCGGAAATAATCATATACGCCAAGTACCAGCAGGCTTATTCCCAGTAAAACCAGAAGATATTTTCGGTATGTTTTTCTGCATATCATCTTTGCACTCTCCTCGCCGCGCTGCCTAAGATCAAAAAAGACAGAAACGCATGTCACGTTTCTGTCTTTAGTATGCAGAATCTCCGGTTATCTAGTCTGGGACTTTTTGTTACCTGCCAGTTCTTTCATTTCGGAGGCATTCTGGAAAACAGCGTCTGTAATCTCCGCGCCGCCCAGAATACGGGCCAGCTCTTCGACACTTTCTGCCTCAGTCAGACGCCGGATCTCGGTCCGTGTGCCGCCGTCCGCTACCTGTTTTTCGATACGGAAATGAGTGTCCGCCATGGCCGCGATCTGAGCCAGATGGGTGATGCAGATGACCTGTCTGCTCCTGCCAATCAGCATCATTTTCTCCGATACTTTCTGAGCGGTACGGCCACTGATTCCCACATCGATTTCGTCGAAAATCACAGTTTCTATCTGATCCTTATCAGCCAGTACAGTCTTAATCGCCAGCATGATACGGGACAGTTCACCGCCGGAAGCTATCTTTGCCAGCGGCCTTAAGGATTCACCCGGATTCGTGGAAATTACAAATTCCGCGTCGTCAAAGCCGCCCGACGTATAACCGGAAATGCGGTCAAACTCCAGTTCGAACTCCACATCCAGGAAGTTCAGGTCAATCAAATGCCCCCGAATCTTTGCGCAGAGCACTTCGGCATAGCGTTTCCGGATGACGCTCGCCTTCTCACAGAGACCCTCCAGCTCCCGCTCTTTTTCCGCAGTCTGCTTTTCCAGACGCGCCAGATAGGCGTCGTAGTCCTGCAGGGCCGCCAGGCGCTCCTGCTGCTTCTGACCGTATTCCAGTACCGCTTCCAGCGTTTTGCCATACTTGGATTTCAGATGGTTTAGCTGATTCAGGCGCTCTTCCACCTGCTCAAATTCTTCCCCTGCAAATTCCAGAGAGGATACGTAATCAGAAAGCTCCCGGTTGAAATCATTTAACAGGCTGTCGATGTCTGAAAGCTGACCGGTCAGATCCCTCAGGTCTTCATCCAGGCTCTGGACGCCCTGCAGTTCCCGGAGCGCCCGGCCAATAGCCGTTCCGGCGCCTTCCGCTTCCTCGTAACCGGTCAGTCCGTAGGCGGTTCCAGCCGCCTCCATCAGCCGCTTCGCGCCGGTCATTTTCCGGTATCTCTGCTCCAGCTCCTCATCCTCGCCGATGCTCAGACCTGCGTCCTCAATCTCCTTTGTTTCAAATTCCAGAAGAGACAGCTCCCGCATGCGGCTCTCCTCGTCCATCCGGGCGTTTTTCTGTTCTTCTGTAAGTTTTTTCCATTCCGTGTAAGCCGCCGCCAGCTTTTCCTTTATGGGCTGCAGTTCTTCTTTGGCATATTCATCCAGAATCTCCAGATGCTTTTTCTTCTGCAATAAGGACTGGTGTTCGTGCTGGCCGTGTACGTCGATAAGAAGGGCCGCTGTCTCCCGAAGCTGATTTAAAGTGACAGTCTCGCCGTTGATTTTGTTGATGCTTTTGCCGTTCATGATTTTCCTGGACAGGATAATCTGCCCATCCTCGGGAATCACGTCCAGCTCCTTCAGGCGGTCTTTTAACCTCTCACTGGTAACGGAAAAGACCAACTCCGCCAGACCAAAGTCCGCGCCTGGGCGCACCAGATCCTTAGCCACCTTGCCGCCCAGCGCCAGACCCACGGAACCGATGACGATGGATTTTCCCGCTCCGGTCTCACCGGTCAGGATATTCAGACCTTCCGTAAAATCAATCTCTGCCTCACGAATCAATGCCAGATTTTTTACATGCAGATGCTCTAACATACTTTTCCTCTCGCTAATCCCTGATTGCTTTTCTTAATTTTTCCATGACGATCATCGTATCGTCCACACTGCGTACTGCGCAGAAAATAGTATCGTCTCCGGCAATGCAGCCCACGATCTCCTGCCAGTGCAGGGCATCCAGCGCCGCTGCAGCTGCCATGGCCATGCCTGCCACTGTCTTGACCACCAGAATATTTTGAGCCATTTCCATGGACAGAAAGCTGTCACGCAAGATACCGATATACTTGTCACCCATATGATCGCTGCTGCCGGGGACCACCACATATCGCTGCCGTCCGTTTACTGCCATCTTAGTCAGCTTCAGCTCCCGAATATCTCTGGACACCGTAGCCTGGGTGACCCGGAAGCCCGCGTCATTCAAACGGCTGGCCAGCTCCTCCTGCGTCTCGATGGCATACTCGTTGATCAGTTCAATGATTTTTGCATGCCGCTCTATCTTCATTTCGTCTTTCCTCCTAGTTGCCGCGCATTTTGTCACGCAGGACCTCCAGAAAGCTGACCCTGCTGATTTTCAATATGTTGACCGTCTTTTCCGACTTCTTTATCTCCACATAATCTCCTGTAGCCACCGGCACCTGCACCTCGCCGTCAAAGGTTACAAAGGATTCTTCTCTCTGGTTTCTCCTTCCGGCTCCGGTCCGCACCGTCACCCGGTCTCCGCCGGACAATACGATGCTTCGCGCAGTCAGCGTATGGGGACAGATGGGCGTCACCACAATCATGCTGGCCATGGGCGATACAATGGGACCGCCCGCGGACAGGCTGTAACCGGTGGATCCGGTGGGAGTCGATACAATCATGCCGTCGGCGGAATACCGGTTCAACGGCTCCCCGTTGACGGAAATCTCGTAATCGATAATACGAAGCGCCCCTGCACGGTTCACAACGATGTCGTTCAGCGCCAGATTTTTCACCGGCTCTCTGCCCTCCCGGTATACGGTTCCCTCCAGAAGCATCCGGGGTTCAATGGTATAATTGTCGAGAATCAGACTATCCAGGGCGTCTGGCACACCGGCTTTCTCGATCTCAGCCAGGAAACCCAGGGTTCCCAGATTTACGCCAAGCAAAGGAATCTTTCGATCCACGGTGTCCCGAGCTGCCTGGATCAGGGTTCCATCGCCGCCCAGCACCAATATGCATTCTGTTCCGGCCGGAATCAGGGAGGCGTCTGTGTAGCGATAATCTCCATTTTCTCCGGTTTCTTTTTCTTTCTGAAATTCCCTGACCGTACATTCACAGCCTCTGGCTCTCAGATAGTTGCAGATCTGACGGGTGGTTTCCAAATTTTTATCTTTTTCCACATTGGTAATCACATAAAATCGATTCATCTGTATCTCTTCCCGATTTGCTTATTTTACATCCAGTGTGCCATGGGCCTCGTCCACGATCCGCTCCGGCTCTACGCCCTCGGGCAGATGACTTTTCATTTCTTCCCAGGTCGGAATCTCCTCTGCCGCTTCCCGGCCAGTCTTTTGCAGCCATACCAGGTATTCAATGTTTCCCTCCGGCCCCTTGATGGGGGAAAATTCCAGTGCCAGAATATCAAAGCCAATGGACCAGGCATAGGTCAGGACCATCTGAATCACTTCCAGATGGGTGCTCTTTTCCCGCACCACGCCCTTCTTGCCAACCTTCTCCCGGCCTGCCTCAAACTGGGGCTTAATCAGCGCCACCACCTGGCCGTTATCGCTTAAAAGCTCCCGCACCGGAAGCAGTACCTTCGTCAGAGAGATAAAGGCCACGTCGATGGAGGCAAACTGGGGACGCTCATCGATCTGATCAGGAGTCAGGTAACGGATATTGGTTTTCTCCATGCAGACCACACGCGGATCGCTTCGAAGCTTCCAGTCCAGCTGATTGGTTCCCACATCTACTGCGTACACCTTTACCGCGCCGTTCTGCAGCATACAGTCGGTGAAGCCGCCGGTGGAAGATCCCACATCCATGCAGACCTTTCCTTCCAGACCCAGATCAAAATGGGCCACTGCCTTTTCAAGCTTCAGACCGCCCCGGCTCACATAGCGCAGCTTCTGTCCGTGAATTTCGATGGGTGCAGCCTCTTCGAACATGGACCCGGCCTTGTCCTCCCGCTGCCCCTTTACAAAGACCTTGCCTTCCATAATGATGGCCTTGGCCTGCTCTCTGGATTTTGCCAGGCCTCTGTTTACCAGAAGCACGTCCAGACGTACCTTCATATCATTCTCTCCTAAGCTTTATTCTTACGGCTTCACCTTTCAGCGAAGCCGCCTGTAAACTTTTTACATTTCACCCACATAAGCCGTGATCACACGTTTTACAATGGTTTCCGCGTCCAGTCCTACCTCTTTGTGCAATAGCGCCACATTGCCATGCTCCACATACTCATCCGGCAGGGCGATATTCAGAACCTTCATATCGAAGTCTCTGTCATTGACATACTCCAGCACATGATCGCCGAAGCCACCGTTCCTTACATTTTCTTCCAACGTTACCAGAAGCTTATGCTGCTTCGCCACATCTTCCAGCATCTGCTCGTCGATGGGCTTAACGAAACGGGCATTGATGAGCGTGCAGTTGTAACCGGTATCCTTTAAGGCATCCCGCACTTGCTCCGCCGTCTTCACCATACTGCCCACAGCCATCAAGGCGATATCCGCTTCCTCATAGATCCACTCGCTCCTGCCATAGGCAATGGGCGCGCGGAATTCCTGCAGGCCGTCGTAGGCTTCACCCCTGGGATAGCGCAGGGCGATGGGACCGTCATAGTTTACCGCGAACTTCATCATATCGGAAAGCTCCCATTTATTTTTCGGAGCCATAATGGTCATATTCGGAATACCGGACAGGTAGGACAGATCAAAAATGCCCTGATGAGTCTCGCCGTCGCTGCCCACCAGTCCTGCCCGGTCAATGGCAAAAATCACATGCAGGTTCTGGATACAGACGTCATGCAGCACCTGATCGTAGGCGCGCTGCAGGAAAGAGGAATAAACCGCTACCACCGGCTTCAAGCCGCCTGCCGCCAGACCTGCCGCAAAGGTTACGGCGTGCTGCTCCGCGATTCCCACGTCGAAAAACCGATCCGGAAACATATTTTTAAAGCGCTTGAGACCGGTTCCGTCCGGCATGGCCGCCGTAATGGCCACCACCTTCTCGTCCCGATCACCCAGCTTCCGCATCACTGTGGAAAAGATATCCGTATAATTGGCCTTGGATCGTCTGCTCTTGGGCAGGCCTGTCTCAATTACGAAAGGCTCCGCGCCGTGGAACCGGGACGGATGACGCTCCGCCGGCTCATAGCCCTTACCTTTTTTCGTACAGACGTGAATCAGCACCGCATGATGCACTTTTTTTGCGTCGTTGAAGGTACGAATCAACTGGTCGATATTGTGGCCGTCCACCGGCCCCAGATAGGTGATACCCATGTCTTCAAAGAACATGCCCGGGATCACCAGCTGCTTCAGGCCGCTCTTGGTCTTCTTCAGCTGCCGCACAATGCCGTCGCCGTATACCGGTATTTTCTCCAGGGTATTCTGTAATCCTGCTTTAAAATTGTTATAGCCTTCGTTGGAACGCATACCGTTCAGGTACTGGCTCAAACCGCCCACGTTCTCCGCGATGGACATCTGGTTATCGTTCAGAATGATAATAAAATTGCTCTTTAACTGAGAGGCATTGTTCAAAGCCTCGAAAGCCATGCCGCCGGTCATGGAGCCGTCACCGATGACGGAAATGACGCTTTGATGACCGCCAGTCAGCTCCCGGGCCTTTACCAGACCAATGCCTGCTGAAATCGAGGTGGAGCTGTGACCGGTGTCGAAGCAGTCGCAGTTACTCTCCTTCCGCTTCGGAAATCCGCTCATGCCGCCATATTTCCGCAGGTCATCGAAGCCTGCCCTTCTTCCGGTCAGCAGCTTATGCGTATAGGACTGATGGCCCACATCCCAGACCACCTGATCCTCAGGGAAGTTAAATGCCAGATGCATGGCCATGGTCAGCTCCACCACGCCCAGATTCGAAGCCAGATGGCCGCCTGTCACACTGATTTTCTCGATCAGAAAATCCCGGATCTCCTGCGCCAGCGGCTCCCAGTCCTCTTTGTTCAGTTTTTTAATATCATTGACCTGATTGATCTGCTCCAGCAGCATATCCTCACCTCAGTTCTATTTTTCTCTTGTAATCAGCATTCGGATCAGTTCTTCCAGGAACGCGTTCTTATGCTCCAGGGAAGCCAGGGTGGAAAGAGCTCTCTCGGAAATCTCCTCCACATCCTTCTTTGCCTTATCAAGGCCTTCCAGCGTTACATAGGTAGTCTTGTTATTCTTATCGTCACTGTGGATCGGTTTTCCAAGCACCTCCAGCGTACTGGTTACATCCAGAATATCATCCTGGATCTGGAAAGCCAATCCCACATCGCCCGCCACGCGCTCCATGGCGGCCACTTCTTCATCAGAAGCGCCTGCCAGGACCGCGCCCACCATCATGGCCGCTTCAATCAGCGCGCTGGTCTTCAGCCGGTAGATAAAATCCAGTTTTTCTCTGGAGAGAGGCTGTCCCTCGGATTCCACATCCACCACCTGGCCGCCGATCATACCGTAGATGCCTGCCTTTCCGGACAGAATCTGTAAGGCCTTTGCGGTCCGCGGACTGGTTTCCATATCGAAAGCTCCCGCCGCTGTCTCAAAAGCCAGATTCAGAAGTGCGTCACCTGCCAGGATACCCATGGCTTCGCCGTATACCGCGTGGGTCGTCTTCTTGCCGCGACGGTACTCGTCATTATCCATAGCCGGAAGATCATCATGTACCAGTGAATATGTATGAATCATTTCCATGGCTGCCATGAAGGGCTCCACGACCTTTCCCTCGCCGCCGAACATCTGATAGGTCTCTTTCATCAGAAGGGGCCTGAGTCTCTTGCCGCCTGCCAGTACACTATAGTTCACCGCCTCCAGAACAGTCTTCTGGAACCCGGTCTCCTGCGGCAGATAAGTTGTAAGCAATTTTTCAATTTCTTCTGTCTTGGTACGAAGCTCTTCTTTAAAACTCATCCAGTTTGCCCTCCTCATTCATGACCAGCATTTTTTTCTCTACCTTATCCAGCTTTTCGCCGCAGGCCTTCAGAAGCTTCATGCCCTCGGCGTAAATCGCGAAGGATTCTTCCAGCGGCACGTCCCGATCCGCCAGCTTCTCAAGCATTCCGTCCAGCTCCGCGAAATTTTCTTCCAGTGTCGCTTCTTTTTTCTTCGTCGCCATACCGCTCTACCCTCTCTTTATCCTTTCGCGGCCTTCTACTACCGCTGTGTATACACCGTCTGTCACATGGATTCGGAGCTGTTCGCCCTCTGCAGCCTCGTCAATTCCGGTTACAGCCTTTCCATCCGGCCCTTCCGTATAGGAATAACCCTGCTGCAGCTTCAGAAGCGGGGAAAGTCCGTGCAGACGCTCAATGTACAGATTCAGGCTATGCTTTCGATCTAACAGCTTGTCCTGCATGGCCTGCGTAAGACCGTTGGATAATTCAGACAGACGCATCCGCTTTTCCAGAAGCTGTGTCTCCGGATTGATACGCTGTACTCTGGTTTTCAACTCCGCCAGTCTTCTGTAATATTCTTCCATTCTGTGACCGAAGATATTCTCAAACTGCCTGCGATAGCCCTGCATCCGCTCCAACAGCTCCCGGATATCCGTCACAGCCAGTTCCGCCGCCGCTGAAGGCGTCGGCGCCCTGAGATCCGCCACATAATCGGCAATGGTCGTATCTGTCTCATGACCGACTGCTGAGATCACCGGCGTATTGCAATCAAAGATGGCCCGTGCCACCTTTTCCTCATTAAAGGCCCACAGATCCTCGATGGAACCGCCGCCACGGCCCACAATCAACACGTCCAGGCCCAACGCATCCAAGGCCTTGATACCTCGCACAATGCTGTCCGCCGCGCCCTCTCCCTGCACCTGAGCCGGGTAGAGAATAATCTGTACATAAGGGTTGCGCCGCAAGGCAATATTGCGGATATCCTGCACTGCAGCTCCTGTAGGCGCCGTCACCACACCCAACCGTTTCACATAGTAAGGAATCGGCTGCTTGTATTCCTGCGCGAACATGCCCATTTCCTCAAGCTCGTTTTTCAGCTTCTCGTAAGCCTCGTAAAGCTGGCCCACGCCGTCTTTGATAATCTCTCTGGCATAAAGCTGATAGCTGCCGCTGCGCTCGTAGACGCTGACACGCCCCAGTACAATGATCCTTTGTCCATCCTGCATAGGAAAAGCCAGACCTTTCCGGTCGCCCGCGAACATGACACATGCCATGGTTCCGCTCTCATCCTTCAGAGAAAAGTAGATGTGCCCGGAACTGTGATATTTACAGTTGGACACCTCTCCCTTTACATAAATACGGTTCAGCATAAAATCCTGTGTAAACATATTCTTGATATATGTGTTTACCTGCGCTACCGTATAGACATGCTTCATTCCGCTTTTCCTGTCTTTCCTATCTTACCTAAGATACCGTTCACAAAGGCCGGAGACTCGTCGCCGCCAAACTTTTTGGACAGCTCCACCGCCTCATTGACTGCTACGCCCACAGGAACGTCCTCATCGTATTCCATCTCATACACAGCCAGACGTAAAATGGTCAGATCGGCCTTGCCCATACGGGATACCTTCCAACCTTCCGCCGTATCTTCCAGAGCCTTGTCGATCTCCGGCAGTTTTTCTATAATATGCGCATATTTTTTCTCAATATACTGCTGATCCTTCGGCTCCACCTCACCCAGGCTGTCGAAGAACATCCGGATCTGCTCCGGCATCTCCTCTGCGCTGTTAAATTCGATACGAAACAGCAGTTCAAAAATATGCTCTCTTAACTCTCGTCTTTTCATCTTGTCCTTTTTCCCTCTTAATCGTTTGAAAAGGGAGCCGCTGACTGCAGCCGCTCCCCTTCCTGTGCTACTTATTTATCCTCTTTTCCCATATTCACATTAACAATGCGGATATTGACCATGGCAACTTCCAGTCCTGTCATGTTCTCAATGGCGCTCTTCACACGATCCTGTACCTTCTCAGATACCTTCATGATGCTGTAGCCATACTCAATATTCAGAGCCAGATCCACGTCTACGCTGCGGTCTGTCACAAGAACCTTGACGCCCTTGGACAGGTTCTTGACGCCCAGCTTTCCGATCAGTTCGTTGGTGATATTGCCGGCCATGGAAGCCACGCCCTCTACCTCGGTAGCTGCCAACCCGGCTATGGTAGCGACTACCTCGTCCGCGATCTGAACTTCGCCCAGCTGACTGTCCTCATGTATCATATGAACGCCTCTTTTTTCTTCCTTTGACATATCCAAAACCTCCTGTTTTCTGTGTAAATCAGGTTATCCTGCTTACACGAAGCTTTTTTCTTACTTTCTCACACGACCTGGCAACAGATACGCCTCTCCTGCCATGCTTTTTATATTTTATCACACTTTACACGTTGTTGACAAGGGTTTCCCATGGTCTGTGGCCGTAATAATTACCGGCCAAACTCGGACAGGATCAGACCAGGATTTCGATCAAGCGTCATACCCACGCTCCATGCGTTGGCCCAGATCAGCAACGGTCTGCCCTTCAGATCCTTGATCTTCTTCATATCAGAGGTGCCCACCAGCTTGCTCATGTCGATATCCTCGTTCTCGATCCAACGGATATGCTCGTAGGGCAGCGGCTCCAGACGGATGTCCACGTTGTATTCATTTTCCAGACGATACTTCAGAACGTCGAACTGCAGAACGCCCACGACGCCCACGATGATTTCCTCCATACCGGTGTTGAACTCCTGGAAAATCTGGATAGCTCCCTCCTGGGCAATCTGTTCAATGCCCTTGACAAACTGCTTCCGCTTCATGGTATCAATCTGACGCACACGCGCGAAATGCTCCGGCGCAAAGGTCGGAATTCCTTCGTACTTAATCTGCCTGCCCGGCATACACAGGGTATCTCCGATGGAGAAAATACCCGGATCAAAGACGCCGATGATATCGCCTGCGTAAGCCTCGTCCACAATCTTCCGGTCCTGCGCCATGATCTGCTGAGGCTGGGACAGACGCTGCTTTCTGCCGCCCTGCACATGGTAAACCTCCATGCCGGCGGTAAACTTGCCGGAACAGATACGGATAAACGCGATACGGTCCCGGTGCGCCTTGTTCATATTTGCCTGGATCTTGAATACAAAAGCAGAAAACTCCTCTTCCATGGGATCAATCAGACCCACGTCTGCCTTACGGGGCAGCGGAGAAGTGGTCATCTGTAAAAAATGCTTCAGGAAAGTCTCCACGCCAAAGTTGGTCAGAGCCGATCCGAAGAATACCGGGGACAGCTTTCCCTGGCTCACCAGCTCTTGATCGAACTCCGCGCTGGCGCCGTCCAGAAGCTCGATGTCGTCCATGAGCTTTTCTTTCTGACCCGGATCCAGGATGCTGTCAATCTGTGGATCGTTGATGGACAAATCCAGCTCCTCACCTTCCTTGGTTCCCTTTTCAGTGTCGGAGAACAGCAACACCTTCTCGGTGTTCCGGTCATAGACGCCCTTGAATGCCTTACCGGAGCCGATGGGCCAGTTTACCGGGCAGGTGGCAATACCAAGCTCATTCTCGATATCGTCCAGCAGTTCAAAGATATCCATCGCTTCCCGGTCCATCTTATTGATAAAGGTAAAAATGGGGATATGGCGCATGGCGCAGACCTTGAAAAGCTTCCGGGTCTGAGCCTCCACGCCCTTACTGCCGTCAATAACCATAACTGCGGAATCCGCAGCCATCAGGGTACGGTAGGTGTCCTCGGAGAAGTCCTGATGTCCCGGAGTATCCAGAATGTTGATACAATAGCCGTCGTAATTAAACTGTAATACCGACGAAGTAACAGAGATACCTCTCTCCTTTTCGATCTCCATCCAGTCGGAAACCGCGTGACGGGCCGTGGCCTTTCCCTTTACAGAGCCTGCCAGGTTGATAGCTCCGCCATAGAGCAGGAACTTCTCAGTCAGGGTCGTTTTACCTGCGTCGGGGTGGGAAATAATCGCGAAGGTTCTTCTTTTTTTAATTTCATCTACATAATTTGCCATAAATTCATTCATCCTTATCTTCTATGTGTATATGCCTGCGATTCAAAAGCCCATCCGGACACCTTTTCCGAAAATGGGCATAACTATTATCCAGTATACACATTTTCGGGACTTTTGCAAGGGGTTGCTTTCTCTCTTCCATTTTTGTTCTATATGTGTTATAATCTTAACAATCAGGTGACTGCTCCGTGCCTGAACAATTCTACAATAGATGTATTTTATAACACAGGATGGTGACTCCTATGGAAAGCGAATTACAGAAAACCTTTCTCGATACCACAGATATTCCGGATATACAAACTTATTTTGTCAATCAGGCCTTTGAATTCCAAGAATTGATGATGATGTACAGCTGTGCCATCCGTGAGATGCGAACCAAGCTGGAGGTGCTGAATGACGAGCTGAGTGTCCATCATCAGCGCAACCCCATTGAATTTATCACCTCCAGGGTGAAGAAGCCTTTGAGTATCGTAGAGAAGCTGCACCGTTACGGCGTGCCCGTCAGCGTGGAGTCTGTAGAAAAGAATCTGAATGATGTGGCTGGCGTCCGCGTGATCTGTTCTTTTATCGACGACATTTATACCGTGGCGGATATGCTGCTGCGCCAGGATGATATTACTTTAATTAAGAAGAAGGATTACATTGAGCATCCCAAGGACAACGGCTATCGCAGCCTGCACCTGATCATCGAGATCCCGGTCTTCTTCTCCAATCAGAAGAAAAACATTCGGGTAGAGGTGCAGATCCGGACCATCGCCATGGACTTCTGGGCCAGCGTCGATCATCAGCTGAAGTACAAACAGAATATTGAGGATGTGGAAAATGCGGATGAACTGTCCGCAGAGCTGAAGGAATGCGCCGACATCATCGCTCAGACTGACGCCCGAATGCAGGCCATCAAGAATAAGATTTATCCCGGCAACGCTTTGCCGAAGACGAATATGGATAAGCTGAAAAAGCTGACGATTCCCCTGAACAACCGCAAAATTTAACTGTACAAAAATAAGACCGTCTCCTTCCAAAAAGGATTCGGTCTTATTTTATGTAAGGATTAATCTTCGAAATTACGGTTATGGCTGTAATGACCCGGATTCGGAACCGGAGCGATGGTGCTGACCCAACGGTTCGTGTAGTTGAAGAAGCCTGCTACAAAGGCTGCTTCCAGAATCTGATGATCATCCAGTCCTGCCTCACGGAGCTTATTCACCTGCTCCTGATCAATGTCGCGGGGATGCGCAGTTACGTACCATGCATACTCGCAAAGCGCGTAGTCCTCTTTGGACAGCTCATCCTTGGCGGAACGATAATTATAGGAAATCTTGTCTACCAGACGGGCGTTCTTCCACATACCGCGGAGATTGTCGCCGTGGGTGGTCAGGCAGTAACAGC
This sequence comes from Laedolimicola sp., assembly GCF_051972735.1. Taxonomy (NCBI): domain Bacteria; kingdom Bacillati; phylum Bacillota; class Clostridia; order Lachnospirales; family Lachnospiraceae; genus Laedolimicola; species Laedolimicola sp. The sequence goes on from NZ_JBOKYU010000014.1 coordinate 27,491, forward strand.
AGCAATTGTAAGAGGATACAACCACGCCAATCATCTCTTTCTGCGCGTCTGTCAGATAGCAGGTGTCGTTATACAGGGAATTCTTGAAATTCAGGAATCCGATGTACTCCTTGGCGTTCAGGGGAAGAATCTTGAACAGGTTGTTGATGAAGCCCCAGTTCTTCTCCATAACTTCTACATTTTTATTGAAGACAGCGTATTCCTCGTCTGTCATCTCCTCGCGGTCCGGTTTCTGCAGTCTTGAAAGCTGCTCGTCAAATTCCAACATATCCTATGTCCTCCTGATTTTAGTCTTCGGGGCAGATTGCGAAGCATCTTGCAGGGAAGCCTGTACCATCCTTCAGCTTCGGGAACGCGCATACAATCATAGCTCCCACAGCCGGTACCTGATCCAGATTTCTCATAACCTCAATCTGGATGCGGTCAGTCTCCAGAATGTACTGCTCGCCCGGATACGGATATGCGTCTTCTCTTGTGGTCACATAGCTGGGGTCGGTATCTGCCGGCTCATGTCCGATGGCGCCGATATTACGCTCCTCTACCAGCCACTTGATCGCGTCTACGCTCCAGCCCGGATAATGAGGATTGCCATTCTCGTCCGGATTGTCCAGATTGGACTTCTTATGCCAATCGGAACGGAATGCTACGAACGCGCCCTCCGGGATTCTGCCGTTCTCGCTCTCCCACTTTTCCAGATCTGCTACAGTCATGGTGAATTCGGCGTTCTCGGCACATTCCTTGGACTTGTCTACGACTACCAGAGGATATACCAGCTCTTTTACGGTAATCTTGCTCATGTCACGACCGTCGCCCCAGAAATGAAGCGGTACGTCTACATGGGTACCATACTGGCTGGCTACGCTGTACTGAATACATCTCATGGGAGCCATCATGTCGTCCGGGGTTCCCTCTCTGTAGTCGAAAAGGAGCTTGCCTTCCAGCGGCTTGAAGCCATACCAGTGCGGAGTTTCCGGGCTCAGCTCATGTGTCAGGTCTACCCATTTGTAACCTGTCCCTTTTACTTCTTTCACAAAATCCCACAATTTAAGGTTTGCCATAATATTATCCTCCTTTAACTAAAAAAAGTCAATACAAGACGCGCTTCTTCGGAGTCTCCATTGACTTTTTATTTTTCACAGTGCAACTTTGATGTGCTACAGTAACTTTACTATAGCAGAGGAATGTATTTTTGTCAATACCCTATTTTGCCTATAGGAAATGTTGGTTGGCTTCAACTTTTCTCACCTTTTTTTGATCGCGCAACAAAAACAAAAGGCACCCGTCGGATTCATCCGGCGAATGCCTTTCCACATTTATCTCTTAGACTATCGTTCTAGCTTAGAACTTGCCAGCGTCTGCTGCTTCCTGTACAGCTACTGCAACTGCAACAGTCATACCAACCATCGGATTGTTACCGGCACCGATGAGACCCATCATCTCTACATGAGCCGGTACAGAAGAGGAACCTGCAAACTGAGCGTCGGAGTGCATACGTCCAAGTGTATCGGTCATACCGTAGGAAGCAGGTCCTGCTGCCATGTTGTCCGGGTGAAGGGTACGTCCTGTACCGCCGCCGGATGCTACGGAGAAGTACTTCTTTCCTGCCTCCAGGCGCTCCTTCTTATAAGTACCTGCTACCGGATGCTGGAAACGGGTCGGGTTGGTAGAGTTACCTGTGATGGATACGTCTACGTTCTCCTTCCACATGATCGCTACGCCTTCCGGAACGCTGTTTGCGCCGTAGCAGTTAACCTTTGCGCGAAGTCCCTCGGAGTAAGCCTTGCGGAATACTTCCTTAACCTCGTTGGTGTACGGATCGTACTCCGTCTCAACGTATGTAAATCCGTTGATTCTTGCGATGATCTGAGCAGCGTCCTTTCCAAGGCCGTTCAGGATAACGCGCAGCGGCTTCTGACGAACCTTGTTTGCCTTCTCTGCGATACCGATAGCGCCCTCTGCTGCTGCGAAGGACTCATGGCCTGCCAAGAATGCGAAACACTCGGTCTCCTCTTCCAGAAGCATCTTGCCTAGGTTACCATGTCCCAGACCTACCTTACGTGTATCAGCTACAGAACCCGGAATACAGAAAGCCTGAAGGCCCTCTCCGATAGCTGCTGCAGCGTCTGCTGCCTTGCGGCAGTCCTTCTTGATTGCGATAGCTGCGCCTACGATATATGCCCAGCAAGCGTTCTCGAAACAGATCGGCTGAATGCCCTTGATCTGATTGTATACATCCAGACCAGCATCCTTTGTGATCTTCTCTGCTTCCTCGATGGAAGCGATGCCATAGCTGTTCAGAACAGCGTTAATCTTATCAATACGTCTTTCATATGATTCAAACAATGCCATTTTTCATCTACCTCCTCGATTACTCTTTACGCGGGTCAATGATCTTAACCGCATCTGCTACACGGCCATACTGACCCTTCGCCTTTTCCCATGCAGTGTTCGGGTCATCACCCTTCTTGATAAAGTCTGTCATCTTGCCAAGAGAAACGAACTGGTATCCGATAATCTGGTCTTCTGCATCCAGAGCGATGCCTGTTACATAGCCCTCTGCCATCTCCAGGTAACGCGGTCCCTTCTTCAGAGTGCCGTACATGGTACCAACCTGAGAACGAAGTCCCTTTCCAAGGTCCTCCAGGCCTGCGCCTACTGCAAGTCCATCCTCTGAGAATGCGGACTGAGAACGTCCGTATACGATCTGCAGGAACAGCTCACGCATAGCGGTATTGATAGCATCACATACAAGGTCTGTGTTCAGAGCCTCAAGTACAGTCAGGCCCGGCAGAATCTCGGACGCCATAGCTGCGGAATGAGTCATACCGGAACATCCGATGGTCTCCACCAGTGCCTCCTGGATAACGCCTTCCTTTACGTTCAGGGTCAGCTTACATGCTCCCTGCTGCGGTGCACACCAGCCAATGCCGTGTGTAAAGCCGGAAATATCTTTAACTTCCTTCGCCTGTACCCATTTTGCTTCTTCCGGAATCGGAGCGGCGCCATGGTGTACGCCCTGCGCTACCGGACACATCATCTCGACTTCATGTGAATAAATCATTTTAAAACTCCTTTCAGAATGGATTAATAGCGACCCGGGGTGGCTTAAGTCCCGCTTCGTCGCATTTGGTTATATTTTCGCACATAATGGTGAATTCGTCCAGTCTTTTTTTGTAAAAAGTCTGTGATCCGTGGAAAAAATAACGAACGCTGTTCAAGACTTGTTTCTTTTTCCTTTTTATACTACAATGAGATATCATACTTTTACAGGGAGAATTATCTATGAATCCAATGCAGCTTTTGAAAATGAAATCCGCCTGGGACCGTTTCCAGTCCGCGCACCCTAAGTTTCCGCTTTTTCTGAATTCTGTCATGCAAAACGGGATTCACGAAGGGACGATTCTGGAATTCAAGGTCACGGAGCCGGACGGCAGAACCTTCTGTTCCAATCTAAAAATCAGCAGAGAGGATCTGGAGCTCTTCCAGGAGCTGAAGGAGCTGGCCCAGCAGAACCGGTAACGTATGAACGCCGCAGGCAAAGCCTACGGCGTTTTTCTCTTTTGTGCAATCAGACATTGCACGATTCTGCATTCAGGCCAGTCTCAATAACATCTCGCTGTGCTCCTGAACTACTTTTTTTAAAACATTTACATCTTCCTGCATGGTGTCGATCTGTTCGGTCCGAAACTGATACCTCCGATATGTAGAGGTATAGCAGGCTTCGATATTCTGAAGTCTCGGCAGCATATCGTTCTCCAGCAGGAGTTCTACTTTCAACATATGTCCCTCGTTGATAGTCATGCGGTCTTCTACAGCCGTCATGCGACCTTCCATTACTGTCATACGGCCTTCCATTGCTGTCATGCGGTCTTCTACAGCCGTCATGCGCTCTTCCATTACCGTCATGCGTTCTTCCAGCTTCGTTACGCGTTTCTCCATGGCTGTCATACGTTCTTCCAGCTTCGTCACACGCTCTTCCAGGGCTGTCATACGTTCTTCCAGCTTCATCACACGCTCTTCCAGGGCTGTCATACGTTCTTCCAGCCTTGTTACACGCTCTTCCAGTCTGTCCAAGCGCATATGGATACCCTGTAGCTGCTCATGGATAGGGGCCAAATGCTTTTCCAATTGCTTCTCCAACTGCTTTTCCAATTGCTCGCCGAACAGTTGGGATATCATAACTGCATCTTCTTTTGTCAACGCCATAAATTCTCCTTTTCCGAGACAGCGCCATTTCCAGAATATGCAATGTCATAAAGTCATAGTACTATAATGCGACAGATATGACAAGGAATTCCAAACAGTTATCGTAACTCTTGGTTCCAAAGGCTGCTACATCCGTTCCCGGGAATTTTCTTGCTCACTCCCGGCTATTGATGTTATTTCCGTAGACAGTTCCGGTGCCGGAGATGCTTTTATTTCCACACTGGTATCCTACCTGCTTTATGATTACGATCTGATCTCTGCAGCCAAAATCGCCACTTACGCCGCAGGCTTAAGTACCACTCGACAGGGCACTACGACTGCTCTCGTAGATCGCTACACGCTGGAACCCTATATTCGGCGTATGGAAGCACATTTATTAAAATAAAATTCTACACAAAAATGCGGCTCCTTTTCCTGATTTCCGGTAAAAGAAGCCGCATTTAGCTCTATTTAGTTCCCGCAGGTCTCAAACAGCTTCTCTCCGGCCTCCACGTGCCCGGTCTTTATGTCCTTCACATTTTCCGGGGCAGACGCCAGAACCGCTACAGTGGCGTCGTAGCCGGCTGTCCTGATGGCCTCTATATCGAATTCCAGAAGCTTATCGCCCTGTTTCACCTTTGCACCAGCTTCGCATAAGGAAGTAAAATATCTTCCCTTTAATTCTACCGTATTGATCCCCACATGAATCAGAAGCTCCGTGCCGTCCGCGCTTTCCAGTCCGATGGCATGCTTCGTATCAAAAACCATGGTAACGGTTCCGTCAAAGGGAGCCTGGATCTCGCCCTTCTCCGGACGGATACCTGCGCCCTTGCCCAGAACGCCGGATGCAAAGGTCGGATCCGCGATCTCCGTATAGGAAATAGCCTCGCCGGTGACCGGAGAGTATACACTGCCGCCCCTGGAGCTTTCTTTTTCCGCTGCCGGAGACTCACTTACCACAGGGATTTTCTCTACCGGGGCAGCCTTTGTCTCCACCGGATCCTTGTACCCGAACCCCCAGGTCAACGCAAAGGCTGAACCTGCGGAAATAAGGAACATCACAATATAATTCAGCGGATCATTCAGGCAGAGCAGCAGGCCGAAGATACCGGTGACGCCGGTTCCGGTTGCGCCCAGACCCACGACGGAAGCATAGAGGGCTCCGCAGGCGCCGCCTGCCGCTCCGCAGATAAAGGGCTTGAAGAACCGCAGATTTACGCCAAAGATAGCCGGCTCGGTGATTCCCATGAAGCAGGACATAGCGGAGGGGACTGCCATGGATTTCGTCTTCTGATTTCTGGTTTTCAGCGCTACCGCCAGGGCTGCTGCGCCCTGGGCGATATTCGCTGCGGACGCCAGCGGAAGCCAGTAGGTTTTTCCATAAAGGCCAAGCTGACCCACATCAATCAGCGTATACATATGATGGACGCCCGCCACTACCGTAGTGGAATAAAGGCCGCCCATGATAAAACTGCCGATACCGAAGGGCAGGGTCAGAAGCTGCTGCACCCCATTCAGAATGCCGTTTTCCACAGTTACAAAGATAGGACCGATGATGGAAAAGGTCAGGTAACCTGTGACAAAGACGCTGACCAGCGGCGTCACAAACAGGTCAAACATGGCCGGAACAACCTTGTGCAAACGCTTTTCAATCTGGCACATGACAAATACCGCGATGATAACCGGAATGACATGTCCCTGATAGCCCACCAGGTCTACTCTGTAAAGGCCAAACCAGACCGGAAGAGTCTGTTTCACGCCCTCGGTCGCCACCGTCCAGGCGTTCTGCAGATTCGGATGAATCATCATCATACCGATGACTGCGCCCAGATAGGGATTTCCGCCGAATACCTTGGCCGCGCTGTAGGCAATCAGAATGGGCAGGAAGGTATACGCCGTGTTGGCAAATAAATTCGCCAGCACAAACAGGGAGCCTGAGATGTCCAGATTCAGGAACCCATTATTTACCATAAAATTCAATGCTTCCATGATTCCCATCAGGAAACCGCTGGCCACGATAGCCGGAATAATCGGAACAAAAATGTCGCCCAGAGTCTTGATCGCCTGCTTGTAGAAGGGCTGCTTCTGAGCCGCCGCTTCCTTGGCCTCCTCCTTGCTGACACCCGTCATCCCGGAAATGGCAAGGAACTCGTCGTAAACCTTATTAACGACGCCCGTTCCCAAGATGACCTGCAGCTGTCCGGACGCGCTGAATACGCCCTTGACGCCGTCAATGTCTTCCACTGCCTTTGCGTCGCATTTCTTATCATCCGCCAGTACCAGCCGGAGTCTCGTGGAGCAATGCGCCACTGACACCAGATTTTCTCTCTTTCCTACTTTCTCATAGATTGCTTCCGCTGTCTTTCTGTAATCCATGGTTACCTCCCTTATGATTTACATCCGCAACCGGCCTTTTGCTCCCGGCGCGCTCACTGTGACTTCTATCTCTTCCCCGTCCGGATAGAACCGGGTGGAAAATACATCCTTGCCGCCGTTTAAGAACACTTCCACACAGGAGGCGTCCACAATCACTCTCATATCTGTCAGTCTCGTCATTTTACGTCCGCGCATTGTACGGCCTGATCCCAATAGCTTGTCTTTAAATTCCATGCGGAAAATCTGTTCTTTGCTGTTCCATGTCAGCCAAAGATACTCCGCCAGTGTAATTTTTACATTTTCTTCCAGTTTATTTCCATCCGAAAGCTCGATTTCAAATGCCTTTCCCATCATGCCTGCGAAATCATTTTCAAAGGACTGCTCCGCTGTCCAATAAGCATCCAGCTCCCGGATGGGACTCTGGCAGAGCACGCCGTCCTTCACAGACAGTTCTCTCGGCAGGGTCAGTACATGCTGCCAGCCATCCTCCACCGTACGATTCGTGTAGAACGCATCCACATCCGCCATGCCCATCCAACCGATTTCGATGCGCCGTCCGTCCTCAGTCTCGAAGGTCTGGGGCGCGTAGAAATCAAAGCCGCCGTCCAGCTCCCGGAATTCACCGCTCACCGAAGTGGTGCGGAAATCGCCATCCAGGAAGGTGGTGACACTCTGATAGACGTTGTTGTATTTCAAACCGTCCGCTTCTACGCCCTGGGGTGAGATACTTAAGACTGTGTGTCCGTCCACCTCGTACAAATCCGGGCATTCCCACATGAATCCGAAGGGCTTCGGAGACTTGAGGCGGTGGGTGCAGAACCATTTGACGCCGTCTCCGGACGTAAAGAGGAGTACCACGCCCTGATCCTCTTTGGCGCGTGCGCCCTGTACCATGTACCAGCGGCCATTTTTCTTCCAGACCTTGGGATCCCGCACATGGCAGGTCAGGTCCATGGGATAATCGGCGTTAGTCAAAAGCAGTTCTTTCCGGTCAAAATGGATCCCATCCAGACTCACGGCCCGGACTGTGTTAGCCTGGCGACCCTGGTTGATGTAGTCGTAATCGCCCAGTTCTTTCACATTTCCCGTGTAATAGAGGTACATGTGGTCATCCTCGATGACTGCAGATCCGGAGTATACGCCGTGGCAATCATAGGGCTGATCTGGGGAAAGGGGAATGTTCTCCAGCTTCCAGTGCAGCAGGTCCGTGCTGGTGCAGTGAGCCCAGAATTTCAGGCCGCCCTTTTCCTCAAATGGAGAATACTGGTAAAAGGCATGGTAGACGCCCTTGTACTGACAGAGTCCGTTCGGATCGTTGAGCCATCCCACCGGCGGGGCGATATGAAAGCCCGGGCGCCAGCGTTTCGGCATCTGTTCCGCTTCCGTGAGGGTCTGGGAAATCAGTTTTTCCCAAGTGCGATGCAGTGCGTTCATTTCGTTCTCTCCTTTTCTGAAATCTCTGAGCTTTCCCGGACGATGAGCCGTGCTCCCATGGGATGAGCGACGAGCTCCCTGCCTTCCGGCTGCCCGATATTCTTTATCAGGATGTTTACGGCCTCTTCCGCCATCTCCCGGTTTGGCTGGGAAACGCTGGACAGGGCCGGGTACAGGTACTCGCAGGTATAGGTGTTATCGAACCCCACCAGGGCAGCACGCTCCGGCATCGAGATACCAAGCTTCTGCAAAATGCCGTGAACCTGTACGGCACGGCGGTCATTATAAGCAAAGATACCGGTTTTTCCCGGATGTGTATCAAAATGAGCTTTCAAAATGCCTTGAATTTCCCGTGAATTCTTTGTCTCTATCAGGGTCAGCTTCTGCTCAAAATGCAGATCCGTTTCCTTCATCTTCTCTGCGAAGCCCAGATACTTTTTATCCTCAATCGTTCCCACAAAGATATAGTGTTCACAGCCAACGCTTTTCAGATGCTCCGCCACCTGTGCGCCTGCCTCTGCATGCTCAATGTAGACACAGTCCATCTGGTCGGTCTCACGTGTAATAGCCACAGCCGGGATATCCAGGGCTTTGATGTCTTCCCGGAACGCGGCGTCATGCTCTGCCACCGGCACGATAACCAGGCCGTCCACCCGGTAGCGCCGCATGACGTCCAGACAGTGTTTTTCCTTCTCCCGATCGTAATCTGAGTTAAACAGAATCAGACTGTAGCCCTTTTTTCTCGCCGCCTGCTCCATGTATTTCTCCAAATCCGCGAAAAAGGAGTTGGAGATATCGGTCAGCACCACGCCGATGAGCTTGGTTCCGCTGCCCACCAGCCCCCGGGCCATGGCATTGGGTTGAAAATTATGTTCTCTGGCGCAAGCCAGCACTTTTTCCCGCACCTCCGGTTTCACGGAAGTGTTGCCGTTCAGCACCCGGGATACGGTAGGCTGCGACACGCCGGTGAGGCGGGCGATTTCGGTCATTGTAATCATGGGTTATCTCTCCTGTCGATATGGTTTTCTTCTATGTTGTAATACTTGTAAAAACCAGTGTTTATGTTTGTGAATACGTATTCACATGACGGCGTTATAGTAGCATGGGGAGGAGTGAGTGTCAATTGGTGGATTGTACAAAATGAACCGAAAATTTTTGTGCATTGCACCGAAAAACAGGTTGAAAAAGGAGCTTTCCTAAGGAGGGTCTAATTGCGCCCGAGCGTGGAAAGCTCCTTTTTCAACCGTCCGTCTTCAACCAAACGGTTTTTCTCTTATAACCGGAAGCACCCGCCCCCAATAAACTCTCGCACCAGCGAGTTATCCGGAATATTCGTACTATCTACTCCCAGGAAATAATCCAGGAACTTCAAAAGCCGCTTGGCCTCCAGATACTCCGGTGCTTCCCGGTCGATGCCGAAAAGCAGCGGCTCCGCATACTGCTTCAGAACCGAAAGCTCATAAATCAATGCGGAATTAAATACCACATCCGCCTCCTCCTGGTAGGGGAAGATATTCTCCTCCTCGCCTCTGCGGACCGAAGGCCACATGGAAATGGTGCGGGCTGCACTGGCTCCGCGTGTCCGCGCGTCGCGGACCATACGGCGGATAAGTCTGCCATCGGTAGTCGGGATCCGGTTGTGCTCATCTACATTCAGCTGTGTCAGAGCGCTGATGTAGATCTTAAACTTACTCTCCCGGGGCAGACTGTGGGACAGCTTGTCGTTCAGACAGTGAATGCCCTCTATCAGCAGAATGTCATCCTCTCCCATAGTCATATAGTCGCCGTTATACTCCTTCTTTCCGGTCTTGAAATTGAAGTACGGCAGTTCCACGGTTTTGCCCTCCAGAAGCTCGCACATCTGTCGGTTAAACAGCTCGATATCCATGGCCTCCAGGCATTCGAAGTTATAGTCTCCATTTTCATCCCGGGGCGTCATTTCCCGCTCTACGAAATAATTGTCAACGGAAATAGGGTGCGGCTTCAAACCTGCCGCCGCCAGCTGGATGGACAGTCTTCTGGAAAATGTCGTCTTGCCCGAGGAAGAAGGTCCCGCGATCATGATAAACTTTCGACTGCGATCTGCCGCAATCCGGCTTGCAATCTCCGCAATTTTCCGTTCCTGCAGGGCCTCCTGGGTCATAATCAGCTGATGCAGGCCACCCCGGGCGATACAGTCGTTCAGATCGCCGACAGTGGAAATACCCAGCAGATCGCCCCATTTTGCAGATTCCTTCATTACCTGAAATACCTTATGCTGGGGTGCGAAGGGCGGAATCTTTTCCGGCGCTGCGGCAGTCGGGAACTGAAGTACAAAGCCTTCATCGTAAGGATACAGTTCAAAATACTTGAGATACCCTGTATCCGGCACCATATAGCCGTAGTAATAATCCTCAAATTCACCGATATTGTAGATATTTACCCGGGAAGCCCGGCGGTAGCGGAACAGCTTTTCCTTATCGTACATCCGATGGTTATGAAAGATGCGAAGCGCCTTGTCCGTACCCACATTTTTCTTCACGATAGGAGTCTTACGCGTCACATATTCCTGCATCTGCGCCTTCACCGCCGCAAGGAACGTGCCGTCGACCTGCACGTCGCCCTCCACAGTACAGTAATAACCGTTGCTCAGGGAATAATGTACCTGGGCCCGTGTCACATGATCGTGGCCCGCCACCCGGTAGATAGCTTTCATCAGCAGCATCGTCAGGCTGCGCCGGTAAGACTGGGCCCCCACCATATCCGCCGTGGTGTAAAATACAAGCTCCGCATCCTCGTACAGCTTCTTGTTCAGCTCCCGCAGACGCTTATTGACTGACACCAGCACGATATCGTGGGAATAATCCTTTTGCATATCCGCCGCGATTTCCAGATATCGGGTTCCTTCCGGATATTCATATGTTTTTCCGTTCAGACTTACCTTTACCATTTTCATATGCCGCACCTCCATATTTTACATTGGCAGCTGCATGTTCTGATACAGCAGCCATGAAACTTCCATTTTTCGAGTATCTTTTACAGCACCTGAAAGGGCTGCTTCACCGGCGCAGTATACACACGGAGCTCCGGACAGTTTTCCTTCAAAAAATGCTCCATATCCGCGATATAGATATGCTCCACTCCGTAATGTCCTGCGTCAATGATCGCCATACCGCAGTCCGCCATATCAATGCCGGTGTGATGATCGATATCGCCGGTGATATACACTTCCGCTCCCATAGAGAGCGCCGGCTTCGCCTCGCTCTTGCCTGATCCCGGACAGATGGCTGCTCGATGCACCTGCTTCTCCGGCTCTCCGAAAATCTTCACATTAGGAAGCCCGAAGCGCCCTTTGACAAAGTTGGCGCACTCCTCCAGGGTCATACTCCGAGGCAGATCACCCACACGGCCGATGCCTTCGCCGTCCAGCACTTCCTCCAGTACCTTTCTATCCTTCAGATCCAGCATATCCGCCGCCAGCTCCGCCATTCCCATCACATCATAATTGGTATGCATGGCATAATAGGAAATGTCGTTTCGAATCAAGCGAATCAGCCGCTCGCCCACATAATCGTCGGTGGTCACAGATTTCAGGCCGCCGAAAATCATCGGGTGATGGGTCAGCAGCAGCTGCGCGCCGCACTCGGAAGCCGCGTCCACCACCTCGTCAGTAGCGTCCAGGGCAATGTAGACTGTATCCACTTCCCGCTCCCGGCTTCCAGCCAGAAGGCCCACATTATCCCAGTCACAGGCATATTTGCGCGGATACCGCGCCTCGATTTTATCCAGAATATCCTGACATCTCATTCTCTATACGCTCCTGTTTTGTTACTGTACATTGTAAATTTTTGTATTTATCGCCAGCTTGTTATACAGCTCAGCACTTCTGTCAGCAGCCCGATTTCCGCCGCCACTTCCGCTCTCCGCGCCGCAATCCGTCCGTCATCATTCTTCGGAAGCCCAGCCTCTATCTGCCGGTTTACCTCAAGCCTCTTCTCCAGGAAATCCGCCAGCACCTCCGGAGATTCCTGGAGTCCCAGCTTTCCGAAGCGGTACTCCGCCTCCGTATAGCCTTCCGTCTCACCCGGTACGGCCTTGAACATGGGATAATATTTCCCCTCATCCAGCAAAATATCTTCCTTCATGATATGCCAGCCGTGGGTACACAGCCACCGCCGCACCTCGTCAATTTCCGACTGGGGCTGCAGCACCAGCTCCCGTACACCCATAAGCGCCCGGGTTCCTTCCGTCAGAATCCGCACCATCAACGCGCCGCCCATGCCGGCGATAAGCACCGTGTCCGCCTCGCCGCCTCTTAACTCATGCAGTCCGTCAGACAGCCGCGTCTCTATGTAATTCTCCAGTCCGGCATCAGCGATATGGCTTTTTGCCCGCTTAAGAGGCCCCTCATTGATGTCCATGGCTATCGCCGACGGGATCTTTTTCTCCCTGCAAAGACAAAGGGGAACATATCCGTGATCTGTTCCCACATCTGCCAGCCGGCTGCCCTCTGTGACCAGCTCTGCCAGTCGGTTCAGTCGTCTTGAAATATTCATTTTCCTAGTCCAGATAATCCTTGAGCTTCCGGCTGCGGCTCGGATGACGCAGCTTCCGAAGTGCTTTCGCCTCAATCTGACGGATTCGCTCACGGGTTACGTTAAATTCCTTTCCAACTTCTTCCAGTGTCCGGGCACGCCCATCATCGAGACCGAAACGCAGGCGCAGAACCTTCTGCTCCCGGTCTGTCAAGGTGCTTAAAACCTCTACCAACTGCTCTTTCAGCAGGGTAAATGCCGCAGCGTCCGCCGGGACCGGTACATTGTCGTCCTGAATGAAATCGCCCAGATGGCTGTCCTCCTCCTCACCAATAGGCGTCTCCAAGGAAACCGGCTCCTGGGAAATCTTCAGAATTTCACGCACACGCTCCACCGGCAGCTTCATCTCTGCCGCGATCTCCTCCGGAGTAGGTTCACGTCCCAGCTCCTGCAGCAGCTGACGGGACACGCGGATCAGCTTGTTGATGGTCTCCACCATATGCACCGGAATACGGATGGTCCGTGCCTGATCGGCAATGGCTCTTGTGATAGCCTGACGAATCCACCAGGTAGCATAGGTACTGAATTTATATCCTTTTCGGTAATCGAACTTCTCTACCGCCTTGATAAGTCCTAAGTTTCCTTCCTGAATCAGATCCAGGAAGAGCATACCGCGGCCCACGTAGCGCTTCGCTATGCTGACTACCAGTCGAAGATTGGCCTCGGCCAGACGCTTCTTCGCGTCCTCGTCGCCTTCTTCCATACGCTTTGCCAGTTCAATCTCCTCGTCTGCGCTCAGAAGGGGAACCTTACCGATCTCCTTCAGATACATACGAACCGGGTCCTCGATGCTGACGCCGTCGGGAATGGAGAGGTCTAACTGCTCCACGTCCATGTCGTCGTCATCCTCTGCCAGAAGCAGGGCGTCGTCGGGCTCGTCCCCATCGCCGGTAATCCGAAGCACATCGATATTATTGGCCTCCAGATACTCCAGGATTTTCTCCATATGATCCGGATCCAGATCAAACTCCGCAAAGAAGTCGCTGATCTCCTGGTACTCCAGAATATTCTTTTTCTTCTTCGCCATTACCAGAAGCTCTTTTAATTTCTCCTCAAACTTTGCTGCGTTTTCTTCCATGTTGTTCCATCCTTCCATAACTTGTTAGTATTTTATCCTTAATCCAGTGAAATATGCAGTTTCTGAAGCTCCCGCCGCTCCTGTATAAGCTTTTGCAGTCCCGCCATATCGGTGGGAGCAAGCTCTTTTCCTCTGCGGTTCAATGCTTCCTGCCGGATTTTGTAAATGGTCTCCTGCAGGGCTTTTTCATTCTCCTCTCTGGTCTCCACCTGCTTTAACTGGGCGTTGAATACAGCTGCGGCCTCCCGCTGCTCCTCCGCGTTTTCAAAACGGCTTAAAATTCCGGCGGGGTTTAATTTCCCCTGTTGATCCTGCTGCTCATACAGCATCCGCGCAATCTCAGCGTACAGTGGCACGCTGAAATCTTCCGGACGGATGTAACGCCTTATAACCCGGGAATACTGCTCATCGGAAATCATCCAGGTAAGCAATAGCTTCTGGGACGCCGCCGTTCCCTCGTCCTTTTCTTTTTTAGCGGACGATACGTCCCGGGGGCGCGGCGACGGAGCCTGTCCGCCTAAGGATAGACCCAGCTGGTTAACCTTCCGCCGCAGGGCCTCGTAGCCGGTGCCGTATTTGGCCGCTATGGCCTCGATATAATTATTACGCTCGATTTCATCGGAAAAACCCAAAAGCTTCTTCGAGGTTTCATCAAAAAATGCCGTCTTCTGGGCCGGATCCTTTAAGTTGTACTGACGCTCCAGCACCTCCACCTCAAAGAGGAAGCTGCTCTGAGCCTCGTCGATACGCTGCTGAAAGGCTTCGCGCCCCATATTTTTGATAAATTCATCCGGATCCTTGTAGGGCTTCATATTGATGACCCGCATGGTCAGTCCCGCTTCCTTCAGAATCGGGATCGCCCGGAGAGCCGCTTTGGTTCCGGCCTCGTCGCTGTCGTAGGTCACCAGCACCTCATCGGCGTAGCGTTTCATGAGAATCGCCTGCTGGGTGGTCAGCGCCGTTCCCAGGGACGCCACCGCCTGGCTGAAGCCTGCCTGATGAAGGGCTATCACATCCATATAGCCTTCACAGATAATCAGGTTTCCTTTCCGGGAGCTGCGGGCAAAATTCAGCCCATACAGGTTCCTGCTCTTATCGAAAATCTTTGTCTCCGGCGAGTTCAGATACTTGGGCTTCGCGTCGCCCATGACACGGCCTCCGAAGCCGATGACCCGATGATTGGCGTCCATAATCGGGAACATAACCCGGTTCCAGAACTTGTCATAGACGCCGCTGCGCTCGTCCATGCTGAACAGCCCCGACTCCTTCAAGAGGGCGTCCGAATACCCCTCATGCTTCAGGTACTGGTACAATTCCTTCGTCTGCTGCCCAGAATAGCCCAGTCCGAATTTTTGAATGGTCTCATCCGTAAGCGCCCGATTTTTCAGATACTCATACCCCACCCGGCCCTTGGGCTGCCGGAGCTGATAGTAGTAGTATTTCGCCGCTTTTTTCTGAATCTCCAGAAGCCGGCTCTTTAAGTCCGCCTGAAGTCTGGCCTCCTCGGAGTATTCCACCTCCGGCAGATCCACGCCGCTCCGGTCAGCCAATACCTTCACCGCCTCGGGAAAAGTATAATTTTCATATTCCATTAAAAATGTAAAGACATTGCCGCCTGCGCCGCAGCCGAAGCAATAATACATCTGCTTGCCCGGCGACACCGAAAAGGACGGGGACTTCTCACTGTGAAAGGGGCAGAGTCCGAAATAGCTGGATCCCTTCCGCTGAAGCCGCACGTACCCGGAAATCACATCTACGATGTCATTCCGCGAGCGCACCTCTTCGATCAATTCTTCTGCATAATACATCTATTCTGCCACCTATGCGTTCCATGCTTTTGGAACAAAGTATTCTTCAAACTTATAAATCGCGTACTGGTCTGTCATGCCGGATATGTAATCGCACACCACGATCTCCAGTGGATCCCGGCCACTGGCCAGCATGGCCTTGAACTCATCCGAAAGCTCCTCCGGATGCTCCGTATAATAGGAAAATAGTCCCTCCAGCATATTCCGCGCCTTAACCTCCTCGCCCTTGGCGATGGGATTCGTATACACATTGCTGAACATGAAGCTGCGGAGCGCGTGCATGGCTCCCTCCACCTCTGCGGACATACAGATGTCCGGCTTTCCCATGCTCTGGGAAATGACGTCATGTACAAGCGTGTTCAGCCGCTCCCGCGTCGTGCTGCCCAAAATATCCCGGTATTCTTTTGGAATATCTGTCTCCTCCAGAATCCCGGCGCGGATGGCGTCGTCAATATCGTGATTGATATAGGCAATTTTATCGGAAAAACGTACCAGCTTGCCCTCCAGGGTAGACGGATGGCCGCTGGTCCGGTGATTTCGGATGCCGTCACGCACCTCCCAGGTCAGATTCAGGCCTTTCCCGCTTTTTTCCAGTTTTTCCACCACGCGGACACTCTGCTCATAATGAGCGAAGCCTGCGCTGCAAAGGTCATTTAAGACCCTCTCACCTGCGTGTCCGAAAGGCGTATGTCCCAGATCGTGACCCAGGGCGACAGCTTCGGTCAGATCCTCATTGAGGCGCAGGGCCTTTGCCATGGTTCTGGCTATCTGGGAAACCTCCAGGGTGTGGGTCAGACGGGTACGATAATGGTCGCCCCGGGGCGTCAGGAAAACCTGCGTCTTATGCTTCAGACGACGAAAGGACTTGCAGTGCAAAATCCGATCCCGGTCTCTCTGATAGACTGGCCGGATATCACAGGGTGGCTCATACCAATCCCGCCCTCTGGAATTCTTACTCAGAGAAGCATACGGACTTAAATAATCGCTTTCCCACTGTTCCGTGCTTTCGCGTATAGTCATACATCCACCTCTTTATGATGCTGTACTGCATGGTTATCAGTTTTCCTCTATTTATAATATTCTGCACCGGTTCCCCATTTCCTTTTTTATTTTCCGGACGCCTTCTCCTGCTCCTTCTGAAGCCGCAGAAGCTCCACGTCCGAAACGTAATGACCATCGCCTGCCAGTTGCCAGGGTCTGGGAGGAATCTTCGGATACTCCTTCTTACCTACAATGTTGGCGCGCATGTAAGCGAACAGCGCCTCCTCGCCCTGCTCGTCCAGCAGGTGAAGCAGATGCTCCAGAAGTGCCCGGGTCTCATCGTGAATCATATAGGAATCTTTTCCCTTTTCATAATATTTCAGAGACTCATGCTGATCATAATGACCCTTATTGTAGATTTTGGACGCAGCCATGCGATCCATCATCATCTCGGCCACATAGCGGTTGGGCATCTTCATGCCGGTCATGCCTTTCACCGGACCTACGCTGTAATCAATCCAGTACTCGTAATGGTGCTTGTTGCGGCCCTTATGGTGAAGCCAGGCCGCTGAATAGCCCTTGTCCTCCCGCTCGGCATTATTGGGGCTTCTGTAGCCCTGATAGTATTTACAGCCCGGTATAAATTCCGTGGGCGTATATTTGGACATATCGTGCAGCAGTCCCTGCCGGTACAGCCCTATCTTGAAGCAATGCCGCATGACCATGATTTTATGTTCTGTAATGGTGCAAAAATGGTTCCAAGCCTTCATTCTGCCTCTGCTCCTGCCTGTTTTTTCTGTTCCTTCTGCTCTTTTTTCTCTTTCCGCCTTGTCTGTCCCCGCAACACCAGTATGGTCCGCTCTGAAACGGTCACAGTGCGCTGATCTGTAAGGAGCTCTTCGCTGCCCTCCGCATGGATCCCATCTGTACCTTCGATTCCTGTATCCAGGGCAATGGTCCAGACCTGTTTGCCCGGCAGCTTCGGAAGTGCGAATTCATGGGGAATCCAGTGCATATTGTAGGCCACGTAGAAGGAATCGTCATGCTCCTTTCCTTCTGAGTTCGCCGACACATACTCGCCTGCGTAGAGAATTCCCACGCTCCTGCTGTAATTTTCAAAATCGCCCAGCCATGCCCGTTTTCCATGATAGGACACATCCGGATGGCCGCAGGACAGGTAATCAGTCTGCCGAAGCTCCGCGTCCTGATGAAAGACCGGATGATCCTTTCGGAAGGAAATGAGGCGTCGCACATATTCTTCCAGGTATTCCCAGGCCTTGCCCGGTTTCCATTTGATCCAGGACAGTTCATTGTCCTGACAGTAAACGTTGTTATTGCCTAACTGACTGTTGCCGTGTTCGTCGCCGCCGTACAGCACCGGAACGCCCTGACCGAGATACAGCATCACCAAGGCGTTACGAAGCTGTCTGGAACGAAGCTCCAGGGTCTTTTTCTTCCGGCTCGGTCCTTCCTCGCCGCAGTTCCAGCTATAGTTGTAGTCGGTACCGTCCCGGTTATCCTCGCCGTTGGCCTCGTTGTGCTTCTCATCGTAGGACACCGCGTCCATCAGGGTAAATCCGTTATGGCCTGCCAGATAGTTCATGACCGCATGACGCTCCGGATTTTTCCGCTCTCTCCAGATAAAAGCCGGGATCATGCCCTCGTCGCCCTTCAGGAAACGACGGATATCCATCATAAAACCGTCGTTATATTCTGCCAGATTGCGGAAACCCGGAACAGTACGCCCGTCGTAAATCTCATCCAGTCCGAAGCCCTCGGACATGATTTTCGTGTGGCTGAGAAGCGGCTCCTGGGCCAGTGCCTCCACCGGCGTATGATCCCGATTTACGTGAACTCCGTCTATGTGGTATTCCAGTACCCAGTAGCGGATGCAGTCCAGTACCCGGGCAGTCTGCATGGCTTTTGGGAAATAGAATTCCAGCACCAGCTCAATGCCGTTTTTATGCAGCTCCTTTACCAGCGTTTTTAATTCCCGCACCGGGTCATTGGAAGCCGCGTAAGAGGCCTTCGGCGCAAAATAATAGCTGTCGGTGTAGCCCCAGTAGTTCATCAGGGGTTCGTCGGATCTGCCCCGACGGATAGCTGGCCGTTTTTCGTCCCAGGCCTCCACTTCCGCGAACTCATAGACCGGCATCAGTTCCAGCTGATTGATGCCAAGCGCCTTCAGATAGGGGATTTTTTCCCGCACGCCTGCGAAGGTGCCTTTGGCACGGACGCTGGATGTGGGATGTTTCGTGAAGCCGCGCACATGGGTGGCGTAGGCAATCACATCGGTATAGGGGATCTGCAGAGGCTCGTCACCCTCCCAGTCAAACTCATCGGATATGATACAGCCGCGCAAAGCAGCCTCTCCTGCCGGCGCCTGTCCCCAGGTTTTGCGTCCGGAGATACGGCGGGCGTAGGGGTCTGTCACGATGGTGCCTGCAATGCGGTAGTTATATTCGTATTTTTCTATGGGAAGCTTTTCTATTTCGACGGAACGCAGGTCGCCGTAGCGGGTGCTGTATTCCATGGGGATCTCGATCTCGGCTTCCGGGCTTCCTTTTTTATACAGGAGCAAGGTGCAGTCCTTTTCTGCTGGAACAGCAGCCGTGAAGCTTATCCACGCTCCCTGGCGTTCGATGCCGGGGCGGTGGTAGGAGCCTGTTTTTATGGGATATCGGAATGAGGTATCCAGGGTTTTCATGGGGTGTGGGTCCTCCCTTTTTATCAAATTTTGGGGATTTTTGAAAAAATCACGAAATTTCGCCAATTATGATTATTATAACAGATTTTGTGAGGACAGGGAAGAGGGAATCGTTGTGGACGGCTTGTGTCATGGAGACGGACGACCCGGGCGGGAGAAATTTTCCACGCTCGGGCGCAGATAGTTGTGAATGCCCTTCGCCCGGTTTTGTACAGCAGAGCCCGCCCGCTCTCTGTTGAGAGACAGGGCGGGCGTGGTTTGGTTCTACTCTTTTGATGTCGGATCGGTGGGCTCTTCTTTTTTATGGAAAATTGGCTTTTTCCAGACGATTTTCCGCACGATTTTTATAACAATAAAGGCCGCTGCCGCGAAGATCGCGAAGTAGGGGAGAGATGCGGCGAACCAGATGGCGAAGCTTCGGAGGCCTCGGCTGATGTGGTAGATAT